>JAYUBZ010000096.1:0-4469 GCA_043740595.1 Gammaproteobacteria bacterium | reverse complement strand
CTGGATTTATCAGAAGGCCTGACACCTGCCGCTCGCGCGGGACTTTACTGGATACACAGCATGCTGGCCGGGTCTGTGAAGTACGTTAGTGATGCCTTGAGGGAAACGGACCCGCGGTCCAGTAAATGACAGGGGTGCCAAGGATATGGGGATTGCCACGTCGCTTCGCTCCTCGCAATGACAGAAAGGCTCGCGCGCTCGCACGGTAATAAATGTCGTTACCGAACCACCTCTTTCAACTGACGAAAGATACGCTCCTCCCGATCCGCGCAATCCCGCAGGATAGCGGCGAGATCATCGTAAGCCGAGGCATCATCCCCCTGCCCCTTGCACAACATCGCCCCACGCACCGCGAACTCGCGCCAGCGGTCGCCGGTCTCGGTGAGTTGCCGGCCGGCCTCGGCCAGGGCCGGCAGGTTGAGCAGCGCCGCCGCCTCCTGCAGAAACGCCGCGTACATAAAACGGAAACCGGCGCCGCCGGTGCCGATCTCTTCCTGCATGCGCACCACGCTGCCGACCCAGACGCGTGCGCGGTCCGCACCCATCTTGGCCGGCCAGCGCTGCAGGCTCTTGGCCAGGCTGCGGATGCCGCGCACGCCGAGAAACGGCATGGGCACATCCACCATGCGCTTGGCGGTGTGGCGGATGGCGGTGCGTACAGCCTGCTCCAGGTCCGGCGCCGTCGGTACGTCTTCCGGATAGTAGATCAGGCCCTTGGGCGCGAACACGCCCTTGGCGAAGCGCGCGCGTTGCAGGTCGGCGCTGGGACAGGTGACGGTGTCCTCGAACACCGGGTCGCTCAACAAATAATCGTCGCCGCGTTTGCCGTAGGCCACCAGGTTGTGGGCGTTGAACTGGAAGCGCATGTCCTGGGGGAAATACGGCAGCCAGAAGACACAGGTCTGCAGTCCCACGGGGCGGCCCTGGGCGAGAAACCCGTCGAGGGCCTGCATGCCCTGTTCCTGGCTGCGGTAACGATGATCGCGCATGCGCACGCCGAGACGTTTGCACGCGTTCTTGATGATGCTGCGCGGCGCGTCGCGATAGGCGGTGAGCGGGATGCCGCCCATCTTGATCAGCGGCAGGTGCAGAAAGAACAATCCGCCGCCGATACCAAACACCATGGGCTCGCTCAGGTCGAGGCCGTCGTGGCGCAGCAAGGCGCTCAAGGTGCCGCTTTCGCAATGGCCGGAGTGGCGGTGATCGAAGGTCGGGGTCATAAACGATATCCGTGACGCTGGCAGGAGTGTAACGGTCTAACGACCGCGACCGGAACTATCGGGCATGCGGCACAAGGCCTCCACCGTCAAGCCCAGGGCCTCGGCATAACGCGCGAGCAACGCCGGCTTGAGGGCGGCGAAGACCGCCGGCTTGAGGTGGCGCCGCACCCGCAGACTCCAGATACCGGTATTGGCGGCGAGCAGTCCGACGTCCATCTGGCAGCACGCCATGTGATACGCCAGCGCGCTGGCCTCACCGCGCCGCACGCGCCCGGCGGCGGCGTCGATAGCACGGCGCACCTCGTTCACCGCCTGGGCGTTGACCACTTTCTCCACTTCCCAGCCGGTGCTGCCGACCACCACGTAATGGCCGGTGTCATCCACGGCGTAACACGCGCGCTGGTGGCCTTCGAGCATGGACACTTCCTGCGGCACCTCGTTGATCTTCATCGTCAACTCCCTGGTTGGTCTACACCACAGTGAGATGCATGTAGTACACCGAAAAGCGCGCGCTCTCCGGCACATAGCACAACAAGCGATCGCCTTTCTTCAGCTTCCCGGAATACATCAACTCTTCCATAATAAGGTAGATCGCCGCCGAACCGATATTGCCCTTGCTGGTAAGGTTGGTAAACCAACGCGCAAACGGTATGCCGAAACCGCACTCCGCCATGGCATCGTGCAGGCGCTGGCGGAAATACTGCGACGAGTAGTGCGGCAGGAACCAGGTCACGTCGTCCGGCTTCAGGTCGTGTTTGGCCGCCATGTCCGGCAGGGCGCGCTGTATCGTGGCAGGCAGCACCAACTCGTTCAGCAGGCGCGCGTCCTGCTTCACCGCGAAATAACTCTGCTTCAAAATGTCCTGGGTATCCGGCGCCTCGCGCCAGCCCTGCAGCGTGCCGTCGGCGCGCTTGATCGCACCGCTATACATGCACACTGGCATCTCACCGGCATAGGACAGCCCATCGATCCAGTCGATGCGCAGGGACAGGCGATCGCGGTTCGGCTGGTTGCTGAGCAGCGCCGCACCGGCGCCGTCGGACAGCATCCAACGCAGGAAATCCTTTTCGAACGCCAGCTCTGGCTTCTGCTCCAGTTCGGCAACACGGCTTTCCAACTCCGGCTCGAAGTTGGCGCCGCGCATAAAGCTCGAGGCGAATTCCGATCCACTGCTGACGGCGTTGCGTGTCAGGCCGGCGGCGATGTTCAGATAGGCATACTTCAGGGCAGTCATGCCGGAGGTGCAGACACCGGCGGTGGAAATCACCTCCAGCGGCGCACCACCGAGCTCGCCGTGCACCATGTGGCCATGGGCGGGTTTGAGCTGGTCCGGCCCGGAGGTGGCGCAGGCGAGGCATTCGATTTGCGCGAGGGACAGTCCGCCGCGCTGCAAAACGCTGCGCACCGACTCGGCGGCCATCTGCGCGGCATTGTGCGTATATCGTCCAGTTTGGGGATCGATGGCGTAGTAGCGTGTCTGGATGCCGTTATTGCGCAGGGTCAGGCGGCGTGAACGTGACGGTTTGCCGCCGACCATACCGAGGATCTGCTCGATCTCGTCGTTGCCCACGGGCGCGTTCGGCAGAAATCCCGCCAGATCGGTGATATAGACTTTCGTTACCATATATAAAGAACCGTCAAACTCCCAAAGACCGGCATGCGCGTATCGCGTTGACTCTCACTACACGACCATCCGCTCACATTTAAGACTCGCTGTATTGCGCCACGCGCTCGGTAGAGGACCCGGAGGGTTGCTCCAACCGCGCGACCTGGGCATCCATGTGACGGCGCATGAACGGCCGCAGCACGGCACGCACCAACACCCCCAGCGGCACCACGGTGAGGATCATGCCCACCAGAAACACCACATAAACCAGCAAGACCGCCCGGCGTATCCGGTTACCGGGCCGGCCGATGGCGCGCAGCAAGCGGCCCCACAGTACAAAACTGTGGTGCGCGATTTTTTCACCGGCGATATAACCGGGGTTTACCTTGACCGCGCCCAACCCCGACAGGAGGGACGACCCTGGACGGGATTGTAGCAGATGCAGGGAATCGGCGATGGCCCAGCCGAAACGTGTAGCCCCCTGAATATCCGCGTCACTGATGCCCGCCGGCGGGAATATTCCCCAGAAACCGGCTTTTTTTCCCGTCAGCAGCCAGCGCGGCGTGGTGACGAAGGTCGCCCACGGTGGGCCTTGGTCCACCAGCACCACGTTGTCGATGAGGCGTGCACCCAAAGCGTCCAACATCCGTTTCATCTTCTCCTGCGCGCTGAGCCACATATTGCGGCAGCCGATCACAGTGATTACCGGCGTGTTCTTAAGCACACGCGCCACGGGCGACTTGAGAAAACCGGTAACCGGCAGCGACGGGGACAGGAACCATACCTGGTACGCCAGGATCACCAGATCGAAGCGGCTGTCCGGATCAAAACCGACCGGCTGCAGCGCCGGCGGATCGAGGTACACCGACTCGGGAAAGGCGTCGAGAAAGGTGAAAAAACCCCAGGGGAACGGGTAGGGTTGTTGCGGCAACAATTCCTGCCAGATCAGCTCCACATCCGGCCGGTCTTGCAGCGGAGCCAGCATGGACCTGGCGGCGCGCGTGAGCTGGCCGGTCTGGGAGTAATACAGAATCAGAATGCGCGTCATGGTCGAATACCGTGCGGATTATTGTTAGGTGTCTGCGGAAACCATGTCATCTCCGTTTTGGAATGCGCGGGCCAACCCCGCCTTGTCCAGGGGTGGCTATCCGCCGCACACTCCCTTAAGAAATCGTAGTGCAAGGGGCGGTGGGCAATCAGCCCGGCCCGGTCATCTCCCGTGCCTCTACCTCCTGCAGCAAACGCAATAGCTGACCGCGCGGCAATTTTCCCGTGGCGTTACGCGGCAGCGCGTCCACCAGGCGCAGTGGGCGTGGCAGAAATACCGGATCGATGCGCTGGCGCAACGCCAAGAGGATAGCATCGCGGGTTTTATCCGGCGCCACGACAAACGCCGTCAGGCGCGGCTCGCGTCCGGGGCCCGCATCGGGCAGAAAAAACGTGCCGTCCTCCACCCCCTCGATCGCCAGCAGGTAGCGATTGAGATCCCCCAGGGAAATGCGCTTGCCGGCGATCTTGATGAGGTCGGTGTTACGGCCATAGAGTACAAACTCCTTGTCGTTCAATACCTGCACGCTGTCACTCAGTAGCATGGGGCGGGTGAAGTAAGTAGCGTCCACACGGAAACCGGCGGCGTCCAGACT
>JAYUBZ010000095.1:0-11479 GCA_043740595.1 Gammaproteobacteria bacterium | reverse complement strand
CGACCGATTTGACCACGGGCAGCGCCGCCATATTCTGGTTTACCGGAGTACTGTGCAACGCATCCAGTAGCGCTTCGAATTCGTCATCGGAGATTTCATCCGAGGCCGGTTGTTGGGTGTCTTGCGGCGGCACTGCACCGGTCTGCGCCTGTGCCCTGGAGTTCAGTAGTTCCTCGAATTCCTGGTCGGTGATATCGTCGCTGGGCGCTGCCGTTGGGGCAGCGGCCCGCGGCTTCGCTGGTGCAACCGCTGGCGTCGGCGCCGCACCACCCCTGGAGAGCAGCTCCAGCTGCGCCAACAATTCCCCGGGGGCGGGTTGCGGATCGCGCGCCGCGCGCAGTGACTGAAACATGTCGTTGACCACATCCAGCACGCGCAACATCACGTCCATGAGCTGCGCATCCACCTTACGCGTACCCTGACGCAGCAGATTGAATACATCCTCGGCGCGGTGGCATACCTGTACCAGGGGGGTGACGGCCAGGAACCCGGCCCCGCCCTTGATGGTGTGAAAACCGCGAAACACGGCATTCAACAGGTCGTAGTCTTGCGGACGCTGTTCGAGCTCGACCAGCTGCTCGCCGAGCTTTTCGAGTATCTCACCTGCCTCGACGAGGAAGTCCTGGAGTATCTTGTCGTCTGCATCTATCGGCATAAACGCTTTCCTTAGAAACCCAGGCTCGACAACAGGTCGTCAACTTCATCCTGGCTGGAAACCACGTCGGACCGCGACGCTGGATTGATTTGTGGCCCTTCGAGAGCGCCATCGTTGCCAACTGTGCACGCCGCGCTGTTCTTGCTGGAGAACTTGATCAAACCAACGAGGCTGTTCTCCACATCCTGCACGAGACGGATGACACGATGGATAACCTGACCGGTAATATCCTGGTACTCCTGTGCCATGAGCACGTCCATGAGCCGGGTATGTATCTTGGATGTATCATCTTTGGTAAACATGAGAAATTCATTCAACCGGTGGCTGAGGACGCGAAATTCCGCCGGCTCCATCTGGCGACGGGTGAAGCGCTGCCACTCCTGCTGCAGGTTGCCGGCGCGCTGTCCGATCGCCTCATTCAGCGGAACGGATTCCTCGACTGCCGTTAATGTGCGGCGCGCCGCCTGATCGGTCATGCTCAATACATAATTCAGGCGCTCCTTGGCATCCGGGATTTCGTGCTCGGTGAGCGAGGTCAGACGCGCGTCATTCTGGAAACTGTTCAGCGTATCGTGCAGCTCACGCGTGAGGCGGCCGATCTCCTGATACATGATCGAGTCACGGCTACCGGCGAATTCCTCCAGCAGCCTGGGGGCGTCGCCCTCGCTAGCGGCTTCAATTTTCGCCACCAGCGACTTGGCGCGATCCAGACACTCCTGCCGGCTCAGCTTATTGGCATTCATTGCAATATCCTGGGCTATCCCGTTCGCCATCAGGCGCCCGCCTCGATACGTTCGAAGATCTTGTCGATCTTCTCTTTCAGGGTATTCGCGGTGAATGGCTTCACGACATAGCCGTTCACACCGGCCTGCGCGGCCTCGACTATCTGGTCGCGCTTGGCCTCGGCCGTCACCAGCAATATCGGCAACTTGGCCAGCTTGGCATCGCTGCGTACCGCCTTCAGCAGATCGAGGCCGGTCATAATCGGCATGTTCCAGTCCGTAATGAGGAAATCGAAGTTTCCCGAACGCAAAGCCGGCAGTGCGGTGTTGCCATCATCCGCCTCGGCAACATTGTTGAAGCCGAGATCCCGCAGAAGATTCTTGATGATGCCACGCATCGTGGCAAAATCGTCGACGATAAGGATCTTCATGTTCTTGTCCATAACCACCTCCAGAAATACTTTGCAAGCTTATTGCGATAATTTTTCAAGACCGGCGCGCCCTGCGCGAACTCAAGACTCTTTCCATGCGCTCATGCGTCCCTGCAGGCGCAACACTGCCTGAGTATGTATCTGGCTGACGCGCGACTCGGACACCCCGAGCACCGCGCCGATTTCCTTGAGATTAAGCTCCTCGTCGTAATACAACGCCAGCACCAGGCGTTCACGCTCCGGCAATGCGGCAATGGCCGCCGCCAGGCTCTGCCTGAAGGCATCGGCCTGCATGCCTTCGAGCGGACCCGGTGTATTCGACATCAGGTCCTCGACCATACCCTGCTCACCTTCTTCAGCATCGTCCAGGCTGAACACCCGGCAACTGCTGGCGTCCTGCAGGATGCGGTGATACTCCTCAAGTGACACACCGAGCGCACCGGCCACTTCGGTATCGTGCGCCCCGCGCCCGTAGCGCTTTTCGATTTCGTGCATCGCCTGCGCTGCCTCACGCGCCTTGCGATGCACAGAACGCGGCGCCCAATCATTCTTGCGTATCTCATCCAGCATAGCGCCGCGAATACGAATACCTGCATAGGTTTCGAAACTGGCGCCCTGCGCGGCATCGTACAGACGCACCGCTTCCAGCAAGCCGATCAGCCCTGCCTGAATCAGGTCATCCACCTGCACACTCGGCGGCAGGCGTGCAATCAGATGATAGGCGATACGCTTAACCAGCGGCGCGTGCTGTTTCAGCAGTGCGTCCGGGCCGCCCGATTGAATTGCGGCATACTTGGCAACGCCGCTCATACAACAAGACATGGCTCGGTTTTCCCGGAGTGTATAAGCCGCTCGACAAAGAACTCCAGGTGACCACGGGCATTCAGCGGCATCGGCCAGCTATCGGCCTTGCGCGCCAGGTTGTTGAAGGCCGCGGCGGCGCGGCTGCGCGGATAGACATCCAGGACGGCGCGTTGCTTTTGCACCGCCTTACGCAAGTATTCGTCGAACGGCACCAGACCCATATAGTCCAGATTCACGTCCAGAAAGCGGTCGGTGACACGCACGATCTTTTCGTACAACTCGCGGCCTTCCTGCACGCCCTTGGCCATATTCGACAGGATATGGAAATTACGCAGGCCGTGTTCGCGGCTCAGGAGCTTTATCAGTGCGTAGGCATCGGTGATGGAGGCTGGTTCATCGCACACCACCACCACAACCTCCTGCGAGGCGAGACTGAACCTGACGACACTGTCGGACACGCCGGCGGCGGTGTCGACGATCAATGTATCGAGATTGTGGCTTAATTCACTGAAGGCACGGATCAGACCGGCGTGCGCCAGTGGATTGAGTTCGGCCATCTGTTTGACACCGGAGGATGCCGGCACCACCTTGAGACCGGCGGGGCCTTCTACTATTACTTCCTCCAGCGAGCGTTCACCGTTGATAACGTGCGACAGGTTGTACTTGGGATGCAGGCCGAGCATGACGTCGACATTCGCCAGGCCGAGATCCGCATCCAACAGCATGACCTGCTTGCCGTTCATGGCCATGGCGATGCCGAGATTCACCGATATGTTGGTTTTTCCCACGCCACCCTTGCCGCTGGTCACCGCGATAACGCGCACCGGCCGCGGCATGGCGATACGCTGTAATCCGGCCGCCTGGTCGATCTGTTGCCCTGACATCTGCATCATGCGCTCCTGACCAGGCTGCCCGTGGCAGACTGTTTCTTAAGCATGTTGACGGTACGCGCGGCCAGGGACACCGACTGACTGACCAGGTTGTGGGCGCGCGCCGGCCGCAGATCCTCCGGTACACGCTGGCCGTCGCTGACATAGGCGACCGCCAGCTGCTGTTGAATGACGATGCTCAAGGGACCGCCCAGACTGGTGGCCTCGTCCAGCTTGGTCAGTATGCAGCCCTTCAAGCGGATGCCCTGATACGCCTGAGCCACCTCCAGCAGACCGGCCAGCTGCGTGGTCGCCGACAGCACCAGGTAGTTCTTGATGGGGAATCCGTGGATCTGCAACATCTTGCATTGCTCCGCCAGGCGCTGGTCGCGCTGGCCCATGCCCGCGGTATCGATCAATACCAAACGCTTGTCGCGGAAACTGTGCAGCGCATCGCGTAATTCATCGCCGTCCGCCGCACTCTGTACCGGTATGCCAAGGATGCGTCCATAGGTGCGCAGCTGTTCGTGCGCGCCGATGCGGAAATTGTCTGCGGTCACCAGGGCCACGTGGCGCGCTCCGTAACGCAACACACAGCGCGCCGCCAGTTTGGCGATGGTCGTGGTCTTGCCGACGCCGGTGGGGCCGACCAGGGAGATAATCCCGCCCTGGTCGAGGATGTCGTCATCGGTGACCCGTAGGCGATGGGCGAGGTTCGCCAGCGTTTCGCGCCATGCGGCGTCAAACTGCTTGCCCTCGCTCACCTCGCCGGCGATCTGACGCGCGAGCACCGGACTCAAGCCGATTTCCTTGAGGCTGTACACCAGGCGCGCGCGCATCGGATGCGCGCGCGCCAATTCGCCCCAGGCCAGGCCCGGCAGCTGTTGTTCGAGCAGGCCACGCAGGGAATGCATTTCATTGCGCATCTGCGTCATCGCCGGGTCCTGCGAGGGGACGGCCTGAAACGACGGATGCGGCGGGTTCTTTCTGGCCGGCGCGGTTGAGTTTGAGGGTGTAGCCTGATCCATGGCGGCGTTGCGCAGCAACTCTTCGTCGTAATCCACGGCGATAACAATCTCGACACCCCCTTCCACCTTGTTATTGGAAAGTATCACTGCGTCGGGACCCTGCTCTTCGCGCACCATACGAATCGCCTGGCGTATATTCGGCGCAAAAAAGCGTTTTATTTTCATCCTCAGTTCCTCGCCCATACCATCGCCACAGCCGTGTTTTTTCCTGCCTGCGGGCAGACAGCCGAAAAATCCTATCGACAAAACAAAATCCTATCTACCGAAAGTAAATCTTATTTACCCACCGTGGCGACGATGCGGATCTGTTTGTCATCCGGCACCTCGTTATACGAAAGCACCCGCAACATGGGTATGCTGTGCCGCACGAAACGTGAAAGCCACGGCCGCAAGGGCGCCGACACCAGCAGCACCGCGGGCTGTCCCGCTGCCTCCTGGCGCTGGCTGCTCTCCACCAGGGCATTGCGCATGCGCTCGATCAATCCCGGCTCGAAACCCATCCCGCCTTCACCCGCCACTTGCAGCGACTGTTGCAATATCTGTTCCAGGGACGGATCGAGGGTAATCACCGGGAGCTCCGCCGTTATCCCATTGATATGTTGAAGGATTGAACGGCCCAGGGCGACGCGCACCAGGGCCGTGAGGGTGGCAGGATCTTGACTTTGCGACCCCTGCACCGCCAAGGTTTCGGCAATACTGCGCAGGTCGCGGATGGGGATGCGTTCCTCCAACAGATTCTGCAGCACCTTGAGCACCACCCCCATGGAGAGGGTCTTGGGCGTGAGTTCCTCCACTACCTTAGGAGCCGTCTTGGCCAGATTGGTCAACAGCTGTTGCACGTCTTCGCGGCTGATCAGTTCATGCGCGTGGGTCTGCAAAAGATGACTCAGGTGTGTCGCCACCACGGTGCTGGCATCCACCACGGTGTAGCCCAGGGTCTGGGCCTGGTCGCGCTGGCTGCGTTCTATCCACACCGCCTCCAACCCAAACGCGGGATCGCGCGCGGCGATGCCGGGGAGAGTGCCGAAGACGCGCCCGGGGTTGATGGCCATTTCCCGATCCGCATGAATCTCCGCCTCGCCCACCGCCACCCCCAGGAGGGTGATGCGGTAGGCATTGGGCGACAGATCGAGATTGTCGCGGATGTGCACAGCGGGAATCAGGAAGCCCAGTTCCTGCGAGAGTTTTTTACGCACGCCCTTGATGCGTGCCATGAGCTGACCGCCCTGGGCCTTGTCCACCAGCGGGATGAGCCGGTAGCCCACCTCCAAGCCCAACGTGTCGAGAGGCACCACATCGTCCCAACCCAATTCCCGTGGTTCAGCGTTGGCGGGTGCGGCGGCGGCCAGGGGCAGCTCCGGCGCCAGCAGCGCGGCGCGTTTGCGCTGCGCGATAAAATACGCAGCGGAACCGGCGGCCAGGGCCAGGGTGAGAAACGCCAGATTCGGCATGCCCGGTATCAGGCCCATGGCACCGATCACACCCGCAGTGACGGCGAGCACCCGCGGGTTATCGAACAACTGCGACATGATCTGTTTGCCCATGTCCTGGGAACTGGAGACGCGTGTAACAATAATTGCCGCGGCGGTGGACAGGATCAGAGAGGGAATCTGCGCCACCAGGCCATCGCCGATGGTGAGCAGGGTGTAGTTACGCATGGCGTCGCCAAACGCCATGCCGTGCTGCAATGTGCCCACACCCAAGCCACCGAGGATGTTGATGAACATGATCATGATGCCGGCGACGGCATCGCCGCGCACGAACTTGCTGGCACCGTCCATGGAGCCATAAAAATCGGCCTCACGCGCCACGTCGCTGCGTCGCACCTTGGCCTCGTCCTGGGTGATCAGGCCGGCATTGAGATCCGCGTCGATGGCCATCTGCTTGCCCGGCATGGCGTCCAGGGTGAAACGCGCGCTGACTTCCGATACGCGCCCGGCGCCCTTGGTCACCACGACAAAATTGATGATCACCAGGATCGCGAACACCACCAGGCCAACGGCGTAGTTGCCGCCCACGACGAATTCGCCGAAGGCGCGGATCACCTGGCCGGCGGCGTCGGTGCCGGTGTGTCCTTGCAGTAGCACCACGCGGGTGGACGCGATGTTCAACGACAGTCGCATGAGGGTGGTGAGCAACAGCACCGTGGGAAACACGGCGAAGTCCAGCGGCCGCAGGGTGTAGACCACCACCAGCATCACCACCAGTGACAGGGCGATGTTGAAGGTGAAGAGCATGTCCAGCATGATCGGCGGCAGCGGCACGATCATCATCGCCAGCATCAGGACCACCAGCAGCGGCACGCCCACGGCGCCGCGCAGCATGTCGTTCACGTTCAGTATATTGGGTTGTGCCGTCATGATTAATCTCGTCTTAGGTCATCGGGAATGGGAAGATCAGCCAGCGGCTCGCCCACCGGTTGCTGGCCGCGGCTGCGCAACTGGAAGATATAGGCCAGCACCTGGGCGACCGCGAGATACAGGCCCGCGGGGATTTCCTGGTTGAGCTCGGTGCTGTGAAACAGCGCGCGCGCCAGGGGCGGCGCCGACAGGGTGGGGATGCGGTGTGCGTGACCCTTGGCGCGGATAGTCAGTGCAATCAGATCGGCACCCTTGGCCACCACCCGCGGCGCGCGCATCTTGTTTTGATCGTAGCGCAGGGCCACGGCATAGTGACTCGGATTGGTGACGATCACGTCCGCCTTGGGTATTTCCTCCATCATGCGGCGTTGCGCCATTTCCCGCTGCATACGCCGGATCTGCTGCTTGACCTCGGGCCGGCCGTCGGTCTCCTTCATCTCGTCGCGGATTTCCTGGCGCGTCATCTTCAACTGGCGCGCGTGGTCCCACAACTGGAACGGGACATCCACCGCGGCGATCAATATCAGCGCCAGACTCAGGTAGAGAAACGACCAGCCGAGCAGGCTCGCCACGTGCTGCAAGGCCGGGCGCAGCGGTTCACTGCCTAACCCAAGAAATAGATCCGCCTTGTGCCACAACAACAGCGCCGTCACCAGGGCCAGGATCAGAAACTTGGCCAGGGACTTGATCAGCTCCACCAGGCCACGGGCAGAAAAGATCTTGCCGAAACCCTTGATCGGATCGAGTTTCTCAAACTTAAAGCCCATGGCCTGCGGGCTGAAGGACCAGCCACCCAGGGCGAGTGGCGCGAGCAGCGCCGCAACCGTCATGAGAACCAGGAATGGCGCCAGACTCATCAGCGTCGACATGGCATTTTCGTAGAAGAAGTGCGGTATCGCATCGGTATCGAAAATAAGGTTGCGTTCGATGTGCAGCGTGTGCCGCAGCAGCGACTGCAGGCTATCGATGATGCCACCACCCAGAAACAGCAGACCGCCGGACGCCGCCAGCATCAACGTCATGCTATTGAGCTCGCGCGAACGCGGAATCTGACCTTTCTCGCGCGCCTCATGCAGGCGCTTAGGCGTGGCCTCTTCGGTTCGCTCCTGGCCTGTGTCTCTGTCTGCCATGACTCAACCCCCTCGGATCAGGTAACGCATCAAGCCAAAGACCTGATCGGACAGGACGGTAAGCTGGTTCTGCAGCGCCGGCAGTGTCACCAGCATGATGACCATGCCTATAAGCAGGGTGATGGGGAAGCCGACAGCAAAAATATTCAGCTGTGGTGCGGAACGCATCATCACGCCGAAGGCCACATTAACCAGCAGCAACGCGCAGATCGCCGGCAACGCGACCAGCACCGCGCCCGCAAACATCTGGCCGCCCCAATCGGCCAGGGCGCGCAATCCGGCCAGCGGGATGCCCTGGGTCGAAACCGGGATGGTCTGGAAACTGTCGGCGATCATTTCTATCAGCAACAGGTGACCGTTCAAGGCGAGGAACAGCAGGATAGCGAAAATACTGTAGAACTGACTGACCACCGGCACCTGCACACCATTTTCCGGATCGATCATCGAGGCAAAACCGAGACCCATGAGCTGGCCGATGATCTGACCGGCAATCTCAATGGCGGAAAAAACCAGACGCAGCGAGAAGCCCAGGGCCAGGCCGATCAGCAACTGGTTAAACGTAATGATCAGTGCCGTGCCGCTGAGGGGGTCGACCGCCGGTGATGGCGGCAACACCGGCACGATAACCAGGGTGATCGCCAGCGCCAACCCTAAGCGGATGCGCGCCGGCACCGTGCGCGCGCCGAGGATAGGCGCCGCGCTCACCATGGCGCCGACGCGGAACAACGGCCACAGGAAGGAGCCGATCCAGGCGGTCAATTCGGCGCTGGTGAAATTCATCCCCCACCTTCCTCAACCAATGAGACCCGGAATGCTTTCGAACAGCTGCCGGGTGTAGCCGATGATGAGCCTGAGCATCCACGGCCCGGCCACCATCAGCGCGACCACCAGTATCATGAGCTTGGGAATGAAGCTGAGGGTGACTTCGTTGATTTGAGTGGCGGCCTGAAACATGCTCACCAGCAGGCCGACCGCCAGGGCCGAGAGCAGCAAGGGCGCTGCCAGCATCACCGTCACTTCGAGGGCGTGCTGGCCGATGCTCATTATGGATTCCGGGGTCATGCATTTTCCTTTAGGTGTAGAAACTCGATGCCAGCGTACCCATGACCAGGCCCCAGCCGTCCACCAGCACGAACAGCATGAGCTTGAAAGGGAAAGAAACCGTGAGCGGTGAAAGCATCATCATGCCCATGGCCATGAGCACACTCGCCACCACCAGATCGATAATCAGGAAAGGAATGAAGATCAAAAAGCCGATTTGAAAGGCGGTCTTCAGCTCACTCGTGGCGAAGGCCGGCACCAACAGGGAGAACGGCACTTTGTCGGGAGACTCGATGTCCTGCTTGCCGCTGATGCGCGCGAACAACTCGATGTCGGCATCGCGTGTCTGATGCAGCATAAAGGCCTTGAGTGGCTCGCTACCGCGCGCCAGTGCTTCCTCCACCTGCATCTTGTCGTTCAGGTAGGGCTGTATCGCGTCGGTGTTAATCTTTTCGAATACCGGCGCCATGATAAAAAACGTCAGAAACAAAGCCAGACCGAGCAGCACCTGGTTGGGTGGCGTCTGCGCCGTGCCCAGGGCCTGGCGTAGTATCGACAGCACAATGATGATGCGGGTAAAGGACGTCATCATCATCATGGCCGCGGGCAACAGCGTGAGCGCCGTCATCAGCGCCAGCACCTGCAGGCTCACGCTGTAGGTCTGACCGCCACCGGCGGCGGGTTTAACGGTGATGGCCGCGAGACCGTCGGCGGCCAGCGCCGGGTCCGTCAGCAGCAGCCCCGCAGCCACCAGCGCCATGAGGGCAAACCAGCGGTTCATGATGGTTTGCCCTGTTTCAACAGGCCCGCGAGACGCGCGGCAAAGGTATCCTTCTCCAGGCCCGGCGGCATTGCTGCCACCAACGGCTTGTCCAGCACGTGCAGGGTCGAGACGCGACCCGGCGCCACCCCCAGCAATAACTGCTGATCGCCCACTTGCACCAGCACCACGCGCTCGCGCGGCCCCATGGACAGGCCGCCGACGACGCGCAGCGCGCCGCTGGCGGCGGTCTGAAAATTGCCAAAGCGGCGCGCCAGCCAGGCGACGCCGACGATCATGCCGATCACCAGCAGCAGGCCCAGGAACACCTGGGCCATGCCGCCCGCGCCCACCGGATCAGGCGGCGCCACGGCCGGTCGGCCGATACCCGGGACGGCCATGGCGACAACCGGGTGCGCCAGGACCAAGCAGGATATTAAGGTAAGCTGGGTATTGAGTTTCATGATATCGCCGTTAAACGATGCTGGTTGATGGCCTTGGGCCGCCGGCTCTCGATCGGGCTGTGCGTGCCCCGTCGCACCGCGCCCATTCCTATTTGAGCTTCTTCACCCGCTCGGCGGCGCTGATGACGTCGGTCAGGCGTATGCCGAACTTCTCGTTCACCACCACCACTTCACCATGGGCGATGAGCGTGCCGTTGACCAGCACGTCGAGGGGTTCGCCCGCCAGCCGATCCAACTCCACGACCGAACCCTGATTGAGCTGCATCAGATGACGTATGCTGATACGCGCACGCCCTATCTCCAGGGAGATGGTCACCGGGATATCGAGTATCACATCGAGATTGGCCTCGCCGGATGCCGGCGTGCCATCCGCCTTCAGATCCTGCTGGTCCACACGCTCGTAATCGTTACGCTCCACCGCATTGCTCATGGTTATCTCCTGCCGCCGGCTATTTGCCTGAATACGTTGGTTTGACCGCCGTGCTCACCTTGACCGCATTGCTGCCACGCGACGCGCCGAACTGCCCGCGGAAAACCGGGATGTCCTCGGCCTTCAGGAGCGCGGCGTTCAGCATATCAACGGGGATAATATCGCCGGCCTTGAGCGCCGCCAGTTCGCGCAGGCTGATTTCAGTCTCCAGCAAGGTGCCGCTGAGATTGATCGTCGCCTGTTTGATTTCCTCGCGCAGCGACACGCTCCAGCGCTCGTCCACCTGATCGCGATCGCTCTGCAGCCCCGTGTCCAGCAGCTCGCGGATCGGCTCGACCATGGAGTAGGGCATGGTGATGTGTATGTCCCCGCCGTCGCCATCCAGCTCAACATGGAAGGTGCTCACCACCACCACCTCGCTCGGGCTGACGATGTTGGCGAACTGCGGGTTGACCTCTGAATTCAGGAACTCAAACTTGAGCGGCATGACCGGTTCCCACGCCTTGTGCAAGTCGAGGAACACCTGCGACAGCATCATTTGTATGATGCGTTGTTCCGTGGCGGTGAATTCACGCCCCTCGATCTTGGCGCGGAAACGCATGTCACCGCCAAAAAAATTGTTCACCACGGCGAACACCAGCTTGGGATCGAAGATGATCAGACCGGTGCCGCGCAATGGTTTGATGCGCACCAGATTCAGGCTGGTGGGCACAAACAGGCTGTGCACATATTCGGAAAATTTACGCATCTGCACCTCGGCGGTGGAAATCTCCGGGGAGCGGCGC
>JAYUBZ010000094.1:0-12986 GCA_043740595.1 Gammaproteobacteria bacterium | reverse complement strand
ACCCCGACAAGTTCACCTATGGCCTCCCTGCTCACGCGCATCGTCCAGGGCCACATGGGTGTGGGGCAGGCCTTCGTCGTACCAGCGTTTGGGCAGATAGCTGCGCGCGGTCTGGCGGAATTCGGATTTGCGCATACCCATGGCATAGGAGCGAATATCCAACGCGTTTTCCGTGAAGGGGCGCTCGCCGGTAAAACGCACCAGGTACCAGTACACCCACATAAAATCCCAGGCCGCGGGCCAACCTACAAACACCGGCTTGCCTCCCAGGGCATTCAGCCACACCAGATACTCCGGGATGACCTGCTCCGGAGCGCGCACGTCGCGGCGGCACGCCTCCCAGGCATCGGGGAACTGCTGCCACCAGAGGGTGGTCTGTGGATGGGGGGCGGCACCCGGCAAGAGGGCAAGATTAGCGCTATAGGTCGAGACCAGGGTCTTGTCGGCACGATAGGCGGCGGATGCCAGCGTCAACATGGAATGCGGACCGGGGATGGGGCCATCGGCCTCGATATCGGTGCTGATATAGATTTCGGTCGTCTCTTTTGCCATGCTCACCCAGGAAACCAAGCGTTTGTCCGATCATGCCTGCCCCCCGTGGCCATGGCAACCGCGGACCCGCCGGGCAAGGGTAGAATACAGCCGACAAACCGTGGCGGAAATATTTAAGAATTAGTGCTAGTATTATTGAAAAACCAGCAGCTTACCGCAGCCTTTTAATAAAGAACTGACAAAGACAAAAAGATGACAACGAAAATTAAACTCGCTGCAGTGGGGGCTGCTCTGGGCCTCACCCTGTTCACCACCCTGTGGCATAGCACCCGTGCCATGGGACCCGTCACCCCGCCGACCTCGGCGCCGGCCGCCGTCGAAACCAGTGTGCCGGTGGCCAGCGCGCCGGAACCCACCCACGAGTCGTCACCCCTGATCAAGGCCTCCGACATCGTCCGTTACAGCAACCCCAGTAGCCTGTATCTGCGCTCCAGCGTTGCGCTGATTCTGGACGAGCGTGAAGGTATTGCGTTATACGGCCACAACACCCAGACCCCGCGTCCCATCGCCTCCCTCACCAAACTCATGACCGCCATGGTCATCTTCGATTCCGGCCTGCCCTTGGACGAGTTGATCGAAATCACGCGGGAAGACCGGGATACCTTGAGAGGCTCACGCTCGCGCCTGCCCTACGGCTCTGTCTTCACCCGCTACGACTTGCTGCAGGCCGCCCTCGGCGCCTCCGACAACCGCGCCGCAGCGGCCCTCGGCCGCACCTATCCCGGCGGCACCGCCGCCATGGTCCAGGCGATGAACGCCACTGCCCTGCGTCTGGGCATGACTCACACCCACTACGCCGATGCCTCGGGCCTCGATAAGGACAACGTCTCCACCGCCGAGGATCTGGCCAAGCTGGTAATGGCCACGAGTAAACATCCCCTGTTTCACGTACTGACCACCAATGCCTCCTTCAGCGTGACCGACCTGTGGAACACCTCGGAGGTTGGATTCGTCAACACCAATCGGCTGGTGCGCGGAGAATCCTGGGATATCAGCCTGAGCAAAACGGGATACACCTCCGATGCCGGCCACTGTCTGGTGATGCAGGCCAACATCGCCAACCGTCCCGTGATCATTGTCCTGCTTAACTCCTGGGGGAAATTCAGCCGTGTGGGAGACTCCAACCGCATCCGTGACTGGCTGTTAAAAACGGAACGCAAGGCTCAGCGCATTACCAACTCCGTGGCCACGAGCGAGGGCTGAAGTCCAACTTACGCCGGCGACCCGCGTTCCGGTTTCACCCCGGCCACCTGCTTGAGACCCTCGCCTTCGAATCGAAAGGTCTGACCCAATCCACGCACATAGGTAGCGGAACGGGGCGTGAGGCGGAAAAGCTGAAAGTCCGCCAGACCGCGCAAGGTCTCCACCAGTTTCCCCTGGCGTTCGGCCAGCCCATCGAGAACCCCGACCCAATCCGGGTAGTCCCGCGGAATCGGCGCGGCGCTACAGTCCAGCGTCAGCCGACGGCGGGCAAACACGTTGGCCGTCTCACCCTCGTCTTCGATGAACAACACACTGACGCGAGCGGTCGTCAGCAGATTCTGGGTGTGCCGTGCCAGACCGCTGACAAAGATATACACATGGCCCGCTGCATCCTCCAGACAGGGTGCGTAGCTGGCGTCGGGCAGGCCCTCGCTATTGGTCGTGGCAAGCACCACGCTACGCAGCGTGCCGCGGAAGGCGCGCATTTCGCGCTCCAGTTTTTCACTCTCGGTGGCCTGGCTATGCATGATTCATTCCTGCGCTGTGTGGGATGCAGCCTGCCACCCGGGCTGAATAGCGGGACGGATTTCTGATTCAGGATACTTAAAGATCAACCGGCAGGTAAAAGAAAACGAAGCGCCCGTCCTCGATATCGACTTTCAGGGTCGCGCCGTGATGCAGGCCGTAATCCACATAGCCGGGCACGGCACTGTCCCGATGGCATTCGCTTGCGTGCTGGGGTGACTCGAAATCGCGATCCCGGTCGTACCACGACAGCAGCATGAAGTCGCCGAGGCGCGCCGCCGCTGTCTGATTCGCCATCCCCATGGCAGCGAGATAATCGGGCAACGGTGCATCCGGGTGCAAGGCCACCTGTGTAACACCAGACAGATCCGGTTCAGTAGGCAAGGCGCAGGACGCGGCCTGCGGTGGCGTCGTGCCCGCGGCGGGCGCGGTCACCACCGGGGCACGCGGGAATTTATGGGTCATCGGCGAATTTTCCCTCAGCGCCCGTCAGTCTGTGGGCGCCCTGTCGTACCTGCGCGCTGCACTACACCATCGCCCGATGGATCTGCCGCTTGAGGGAATGAATGCGGCGCAAAACCGACTTGAGCTGTGCACGATCGTGTGCCGCCAGCGCGGCGTCGCGTTTAAGTTTTAATTCGCGTATGCGGCTTTTGACCGATTTTTTGTCGATCCCCACCACTTCATGATGGGCGTGGGCCTCGATGCTCAGTGCCGTACACACCGCCGCGAGGAGATGGTCCTTGTTGAGTTGGGTATAGCCTTTCACCGCCTCGTGCTCGATACCGGCGGCAATCTCTCGCAACTCCGCCACGGTCTTTTTCTTGAGGTCTTCGTAAGTATGCGTCATGCGGGAACACTCCTTATGTCAGCCAGACAATCCGAGGGACGGGTAGGCAGCGACGGCTTCCCCACCCGTGGCTTTTTATAACATTACATACGCCCGGGATTCAACCGTGCTCAGTCACTCGCACGGCCTGTGGGTGTAGTTGGCGTTACCGAGCCTCGGCTGACAGGGCGTCCACGGCGCCGTTACCACCACCCACAGCGGGATCGCGCCCGTGCCGCCCTGGGGCATCAAGCGTGGTCGTTAGCGCAACAACAGCTTGATGGTGGCGTTAATCTGCGATTTTGCCTCTTGCAGGATCAGCATGCCCTCGCCCGCATCCATGCGATCCGGCCCCAATCGCTTGAACGCCGGTAGTTCGTTGAGCGCCGGACCCTCAACCTTGCGGGCCCCCAGCAGGCCCGCATGCAACTGCGCCACCTGCACGATATCGCAGTAATCCGGTTCGCTCGCGCGTCGCTCCCAGCGCCGCGCCGCGCCCGCCGTGGTGATCAGATCCGTATCGAACCCCCACTCCTTAAGCAACATCATGCCGACCGGGCCACGCAGCGCCCGAATGGCGGTCTCCAGCAAGGGCGCGTCGTCTTTCAGATCCGAACGGCCATCAGCCACCACCGGGTCCATCTGAAGGATACCGGCGACACGTTGAAAATCGAGATTGGGGTCCTGCAGCGCCTTCGCGTTTGTTACAGAACCAACACATTCCCGCGCAGTCCCTGCGGAGAGGTGGCGAGCGTATTCAGCGCTTATCGACATCCCATTCATATTGTTGGTTCGTAGCTTGCAGGGTGGACATCGCCCACCACTCGGGGCGTCGATAGGCCTCCGCTGGTGGGCGATGCCCACACTACCCGCTCAAGGTTTTAAGATAAGCGTCATTCAAGGTTGAAGGGGCTTGTTCGAAGGATGCCTAAGATTCACCGGAGGACATGGCAGCCACCAAGGCCAGCTCACCCGCGCGCACCGAAGTAAGATCAAATTTTTTCGCCGCCACCGCCATGCGCGTGAGGGCAGCGGCCAGCGGCATGGGCGGCGTGGTGTCGCCCTTCTTGGCACGGTGAAAGCGCACGGGATTGAGCCGCGCGACCACGTAATTGCGCAGATACGGGGAGTTGAAACCGCGTTCCTGCAGAGCGGCGATGATGCGCTTGACGTGCACGTCGATGTCCTCCAGACGGGCGGCGTATCCCGCACGCGTGCGCAGACTCACCACCAGGCCGCGGTCGCTGAAGCGATCGAGCTTCTTGAGCAACGGGCTGTAGGCGCCGCCGGCGAAGCGGCTGTTCTGTTCGTAGACGATGCCGAGGGTCAGCAATTCCGCCGCCTCAAACTCGGCAACATACTCCAACTCCTTGCAACGCGGCTTGCGCACCACAAGATTGCGCGCCATGCGGATCACCTCCAGGCTGCGGTCCTTGAGGTTGTGCGCCTTCTCGGTATTGAGCGCGAGGATGCGAAAAGCCAGGCTCTCGTCCGCCGACACCAGGGCGGTGATCTGTTTGAGGCCCAACACCTTGGCCGCCGCCAGGCGATGCCGGCCATTGGGTGTCCAAAGCTGGCCTTGCTCGCCGCGCACCACGATGAGCGGGTCGAGAAACGATCCACTCTCCTCGATCTTGACCGCCAGGCGTTTGGTATGGGTGGGGGACAGATCCCGTTGAAACGGCGTCGGCTGCACCGCCGCGATGGGCAGCGAGGCCAGCAGCATCGGCCGTCCGGACAGCGGTTCGCGATAGGCACCGATGACTGCACCACCCGCCGCCTGCACCTCGGCGACCAGGGATGCAATCGCCGGGGCGTCCAAGGCAAGCACGATCTGTGCGGCGTCCAGTCCGCGTTTGTCCTTGCGCGGCGCAAGTCGCTTGCGCGCATTGCTGGATTTGCGGCTCGGGATCGTGCTCCGGGATTTTTTCTTGACAGTCTTATTCTTAACAGTCTTACGAATGGCCATGGTCGATTTTCCGCCGGGCGGCGTGCGATGCGCATGCCGTGCCGGTATGGTATACGCACGGCGTGCCAATAAAAAGGCCGGGGCAGGCCTGCGGCCGTTGCGCTGTCCATAATAAGCCTGCTTGTCGCCTAACGCAGCCTGACGCGGTCGAACAACAGAGCCACCGGGGCCAACGAACGTTACCCTCCCTACCTCTCCAGCAGCGGGCTCTCGATCGTGCCGCAAAAAAACCAGAGCCTCAGAACCTGTAGTTCATCTGGACGCTGAGTATGTCGACACTGTTCTCATAGGTGCCCTGGAGATTATTAGCGACAGCAGCCTCGGTGGTGTTGTTCACGGTGGAGTCTTTGACAAACAAATGCGCATAGCCCGCATCAAAGGATAGTCGCTCGCTGTGGGAGTAGTTCATACCGAAAGCAATCCAGGTGCGATTATTATCCGGGATACGCGGGGTACGGTGTTGCGCATCCGGCACCGGCGCCTCGTCGTAGGCCAGGCCGGTGCGCAGTTTGATAGTGTCGTTCAGCTGGTAGGACAGACCCAGTGCATAGCGCATGGTATCTTTCCAATTCTCCGTGGTCACGCTATCGGACTGTGCCGGGTTGGCGTAGACGATGCGTAGTTCCTGGAATTTGCTCCATTGGGTCCAGCTGATGTCGCCCATGAGTTCGAGCTGTGGACTGAGCACGTGCAGCATGCTCAACGATAAGCTGGCGGGCAGATCGATAGCGGCGGTGACGGCGGTATTCGTGAAGGCCGATGAACCGGCACCGGTGAGAAAAGCATTAAATGCCGCGGAGCGCGTAAACGTGGCGTCACCGCTAAGATTCTGTTTGATCGACGAACGATACGCGACACCGATACGCATGGCGTCCATGGGTTTGTACAACAGGCCCAGGTTAAAACCATAACCCCAGTCATTGCCCTCGATCTTGGCGTAGCTGTCCACCGCCTGATTGCCAGGCGTCAGATTGGCCGGAGCGCAACTCACTGCCGGGTTACCGCCCGCCTTTAGCACCTGCGCATAACAAATAGACCCGGAATCGACTGCCGACGTCAGTTCGGCGCTGAAGTATTGCGCGCTGACCCCCGCACCCAGAGACAGCCGATCATTTACCTTAAGCGCCAGCGACGGGTTAAGGTTAATGGCTTCCACCGCGGACTTGAGTGCATGGTAACGCCCGATCCAACCTGCGTCGTATTCCGTGGACAGACCGAAGGGCACGTTGACGGCAAAACCGAATTTGAGCTGGCTGTCGAGATCACGCGTGTAGTAGAAGTTGGGCACAAAGCCATTCACGCCGCCGTCCCCGGTGCTGCCGGTGTAGGGAATATTACCCAGGGTCACCACGCGGGCACTGGCATTGGACATTTTTGCGCTCGGCATAATGTAATGCCCCGCCGCTGACGCCCGGGTGCCCTTGATTTCCGTCAGCGCCGCCGGGTTGTAAAACTGCACACTGGCATCGTCCGTGGCCGCCGCACCGCCGGCGAAGGCATTGCCGAGGCCGCTGGCACTTTGTTCAATCAACGCGAACCCCGATGCCATCGCACTACCCGCGTGACTGCTTACGGCCAAGACCAGCAGTAGGGTCTTGTAACAGTATGGGCTGCCCTTCATTGGTGCACTCTCCGTAGGTACGACTATTGATGGCTCGGATGATGAATCGTCACCCTAGCATATTATTTCTGATTGCAAAGGGGGTGTGCCTGTTGTCGCGGTATGTGAGCATAGCAAAGCGGTGTTGCGTTTCAATGAATCACAGGGAACCCATGGATGATGGAAATCATATATAGAATAAAATCGCGAAGTAATGACTGACGCTGCCCGCGAGCACAAACACATGCCAGACTCCGTGCGCCCAGGGGTAGCGATGGTCCATGGCATAAAAAACGATGCCCGAGGTATAAAATATTCCGCCGGCCAGCAACCAGCGCATGCCCTGCGCCGGCAGCGCCGCCAGCAACGGGTCCAGGGCCAGCACCACCAACCATCCCATGGCCAGATAGATGATCAGCGGGATAATACGCCGGCCGTTGCGCTGCAACACATCCAGCAACATGCCGACGGTCGCCATGCCCCAGATGGCGCCGAACAACCACCACCCCACCACGCCACGCAAGGTGAGTAACGTGAAGGGCGTATAAGTGCCCGCGATCAATAAATAGATGGCCTGGTGATCCAGCACCCGAAACACCGCCTTGGCGCGGCCCCGCAACCCGTGATACAGAGTCGACATAAGATAAAGAAAAAACAGGCTCAGGCCATACACGCTGAAGGCCACGACCTTGCGCGTATCGCCGTCCTGCGCGGCCAGCACCACCAGCAGCGAGGCGCCGGCCAGCGCCGCGGTGGCGCCTATCAGGTGGCTGACGCTGTTGAATATCTCGGATCGGTGCACGGGAATCGGCGACGCCCCACTATGAATTCGGCGAGCAATCATAGCCCATCCTGTCTCAGCCGGATACAGGCCAAGCGCAAGCTCACGGGGACGTGCGGATATTCACGATCAAATAAAATGGTAGTCACGCACCGGTGCGGCGGGGAACACATAGTCCAGTTGGCGCGCATTCAAACCATACTGCCGGCGCGTGATATAACTCAACACCGAGCGGTAGTCGTTGAGCACCGGAAGATCGCGATCCTGAAATAGCATGCGCTCATCGACCGCCACACGTTCACCGGCGAGTCCGCCACCGGCGAGTCCGCCGCCCAACACCCAAAGGGTATTGCCGTGTCCATGGTCCGTGCCCTTGTCGCCGTTTTCGCGGAAGGTGCGTCCGAATTCGGACAACACCACCACCGTGGTTTGTGGCCAGACATCGTCCAGGGTCTGCGCCAACACCGAGAGTCCGCTGGCAAGGCCCGCCAGCTGCCTGGCCAACTGGCCGTCGGCGCCACCTTGGTTGATGTGGGTGTCCCAACCACCGGCGTCGACAAACGCCACCGAGTAGGCGGGATGGTCGCGCATCAGGGTGCCGATGGTGCGTGCGGCCTGATCGAAGCCGGCGGCACTGCGCGCGCCGCGGGAGGCGTTCACCATTTCCTGCTCCAGTTGCTGCATCACCTCCTTGCGTGTCTCCATGCCGGACTGCACATACGCCCCCAACTCGCGTCCGCGATACATTTCCTGCAGGAGTTGCGATTGCCGGTCATTGGCCACATTACGCACCTTGCCCTTGAGCGAGATATTGGCCACGCCCACCTTGCCACGGAAAGACAGCGTGAGATTGTCGGTGAAGGAAATTCCGCAGGTACTGCCACCCTTGCGCGTCAGCACCTCCACCAGGCGATTGAGAAAACCGCTATTGTAGTCGATGGTGCCGCGGCCATCCTGACCGAGTTCGAGGACATCCTGCGCATGGAAGTGGCTGCGCGATACATCCGCGCTGCCGCTGAAGGGAACGGCCACCACCTGGCCGCGACGGTAGAGCGCGTACAGTGTATCCCTGACCACCGGGTGCAATCCATAACCGTCGCCCACGTCCAGGGCCGCGTCCGGATTCGCTGCATCCGGTTTGGCGATGGCAATGTTCGGGCGGGAACGATAGTAAAAATCGCTGGCGTGCGGCACCAGCAGGCTGGCGCCGTCATAGCCACCGCGCAACATCACCACCAGCAGGCGCGGTGTCTGCGCAAGCTTGGCGGGTGTGGCCCAGAGCCGGGCGCTCACGCACGCCCCGGCCGCACCCGCGGTCCACGTGAGAAAATCTCTGCGTTTCATTCTGCTAACCTCCTAGCGATACATAAATTCCGGCGACGCCAGCAGCAACGCCGCCCGCTCATCGTCGGTCGCCGCCTGCTGCACAGTCTCCAGGGTCTGGGCGCTTAATGACGGTCGCAGTAATTGCGTCATGCCGTCCACGTCTATGGGATGGGTCGCGCGCGCCGCGCGCCGCGCCTGTTGCAGCCTGAGCTTGTCTTGTTCTGGCATCAGCGCGGGATCGGCATCCGCTGACGAGAACAGCCGCGGTTGGGAGGTGGCCAGGGCACGCGCTACCTCGAAGCGCTTGGCCATCTGATCGGGACTGGCCCAATCCTTTTGCGTCAGCCCATAGCCATCCGGCGTCTGCTTGCCATAGAGCGGTTCGCCCAGATAGGCCAGCCAGCCAACCACCGGCCGGTAGTTGCTTAGCTTGTCATCGCCATACAGGAGACGCAAACCTGAAAATATGAACTGCACAGGGTCCTTGAATTTCTTGCCGCCATACCGGCCACTGAGAAATTCCTTGGAGGCGAACAACGCGCGCAGGGTCTCGGCGATATCACCGTCGCTGCGCAGATAGGCCTGCTGCATGCGCGCAACCACCGTGGGCGGCGGATCGTCCGCCAGGAAATAGGTTGCAAGCTCGCGTGACAGCGTGTGCGCGGTAGCTGGATTTTTCGCTAGCAAGGCCACAGCCTCCTCCACTTCCCCATAACCCGCACCCGCTGGGAACACCCTGCCCAAAAATATCTTCTCACCCTCATCATGGCGCTTCGGGTAGAAGGCGAACGCGCCGTCACTGCGAAAGCCCGGCGGGGATGGGCGCCGGCCGCGCGCCGGTTGTGCCATCGGGGCGACGCCCACGCCGGTCAGGATACGCGCCAGCTCCTGCACGTCCCGCTGGGTGTAACCGCCATCGATGCCGAGGGTGTGCAGTTCCATGAGTTCACGGGCGTAATTTTCATTCGCCGCGTTCACTGCATTCTGGGCGTTATCGAGATACACCAGCATGGCCGGATGGGTCAACACCGCCATCAGCAGGTCTTGGAATTTTCCCAGGACGTGGGGGCGTATCGCGCGCTCCTCATAATCGGCCAGTAACAGACGCACCTGGCCCTTACCCTGAAACACATTGAAGTGGTTGAACCAGAACCAGGTGAGTTGCTCCTGCAAGGGGTTGCGCGAATAGAGCGCGCGCACCACCCGGCGCTGGGATGCCTGCAGGACAAAATCGTTGTCGCGCATCTGTTGCGCCTTGCGCGCCCGTTGCTTGGCATCGACATCGGTCATGGCCTTGATGCGCTTGGCCTCGGCCCTCGCCTCGGACACCAGGGCGGACAACTGCAGGTGCTGTATCGGCAGGGCATCCACCCGTCGTCGCGCTGCGGCGTCCAGCGCCGCATCCCCTCGATAGTGCAGCAGGGCATCCAGATAGGCGGCCTGGCCGAGCCTTTGATACTCCACCACCTAGTCCGCACTCACCCCGTAGTTGAGCCGGTTGAGCAATGCATAGTCCGTCACGGATAACGGCGCAGCCGCCTGACACACTGCGCTGGCGCACAACATACCCATGGCAACCAGAACACGCATTTTCACTACCCCCGCGAGACCCTGCCCCACCTATACAATAACGCAGTGGCGTGCATTCGGTTGACCGCCAGTGCCCACATTTACGGACTGCGGGGGCAGGCTTCCGCAGCCCATAAAACTTCACAGCGCCCGGCAAATAACGGAAAGACTCTACAATCTCTCCCGCCGGTCAGCATTGCATTTTGAACTCTCTATGATTGCAGCGCACTACATCCAATACTGCGGATAACGCCGTTCCGGAGCCAAATTGTTGTAAGCCACCGCTATCAAGACGAGGATGGACGCGCCCAGCAATGTCGGCGTGACCAGAAAATTCCACGGTGCGGCGGAAATAAACACGATAAGCGGATTTGAACCGGCGGGCGGATGGACCGTGCGCGTAAGCTGCATCAGGGCTATCGCCGTCGCCAGCGCTAACGCCATGCTCCACCACTGTGGTCCCAGGAAGTAGAAGAAAACCAGGCCCGTCAACGATGACAGGAAGTGGCCGCCAATCACGTTGCGCGGCTGGGAGAAGGGACTCTCCGGGAATCCGAACAGCAGCACGCAAGTCGCGCCGAAGGAACCCAGCACCAGCGTATTATGGGTCGCGGCTGTTATAGAACCGACCACTGCAATGGCGATAAATCCACCCAGCCACGCCAGCGCAACGGCCCGCAGCGTTGACCGAGGCGGCGCCTTGGCGCCACCTCGCATTTTTATGAAATAACCCTTTCCGGGAAATGAAATTCCAGTGGTGCCGTCTTTTCTTGCGTGGTCTTTCATGCGGTGCCCCTTAATCAACCAAACGTTTGTTTTATTAAAATGACAAAAAATTTTCAGTCCGCGAGCATACCCAACAGGCGCCGATTGGCCAGCAGAAAACACTCACTTGTTTTATAAACACGCATCATCATGATCGCCCCCTGGATTTCGGCAACCGACTGTTTCGCCAACCGGCGCGCCTGCTTCAGCGGGAATTTTGCCCGCAGGATATGCGCCAAGGCCTTCGCCCAGTCGTCGAAGTAGCGTTTGATCACCTTGCCGAATTGAGGCAGGACATCGACGGTCTCCAGCGCCAGGTTGCCCATGAGACAACCGCCTTTGCTGCCGAGGAAGTAAGTTTCGCTGGCCTTTATCAATAGCTTGAGCTTGCGTTGCGGATTCAAATCACTGGCGTAGGCATGATGAAACACGTGCTCGGAAAAATAGGTTTGGACATAGTCCATCGCCGCCAGCGCCAATACTTCTTTGCTCGGGAAGTGGTGGTAGATACTTCCTTTCAACAGACCACAGGCCGCGCCGATATCGGCCATACTCGTTGCCTGATAGCCACGCTCTTTAAACAGCCGCAAGGCACGCGCAATAATGATATCGGCGTCGACTTTCTGTATTGGCATGCAAGCTTCCTCCCCCGAGGTTCAGCCCGGATCATACCAAACGGTCGTTTGTTGTCAATGGCGTCCGCGACGGGCCGCTCCCGCTCGGACGGCATCGGCGAAGCTGTGGATATTCGGAGAGTGTAGTTTGAATGGGTCAGGCACAACACATTCGAGAGAGGATGATAGACGAATGGCACTTACTTGAAGTTGAATTGTCATTGCGAGGCCGCGCCTTCCGCGGCCGTGGCAATCCCCGTGGGACTAGCGCAAGGCATGAGCGCCCCGGTTATTAAGGATAACCACAACCGCGCCCAGGACATCAGCCTTCTTCCGCATAGCCCTTGATGATATAGCCGCCGGACTTCTCGTCGAGTTCCAGCGTCAGGAGCTTGCGTGCCTGTGCCGCTTCCAGCAGTTGTCCGAAGGTGCGAAAGCCATGTTAGCTCTCGCTGAAACCGGGCTGGCGTCGTTTCAGCGCCTGCTTGACCATGGATCCCCACACCTTCTCCTCGTCACCGCGTTCCTCGAGCAGGTCCTGCACCGTTTCCATCACCAGGTCGATGGCCGCCTGTTGCTTGTCATCGCCAGGGGTCACAGACTTTTGCGCGCCTTTTCCAGCCACGGGTTTGCGCGCCGCGCGCTGGGGTCTTTTGCCCGCTTCGCGCACCAGGTCGTCGTAGAAAATGAATTCATCGCAATTGGCGATCAGCAGGTCCGAGGTGGAGTTCTTGACGCCGACGCCAATCACGATCTTGTTGTTCTCGCGCAGCTTGCTGACGAGCGGGGAAAAATCGGAGTCGCCGCTGATGATCACAAAGGTGTCGACGTGTAACTTGGTGTAACACAGGTCCAGGGCGTCGACGACCATGCGGATGTCGGCCGAATTCTTGCCGGATTGGCGCACATGTGGAATTTCGATCAATTCAAAGGCGGCCTCGTGCATGCCGGCCTTGAATTCCTTATAGCGTTCCCAATCGCAATAGGCCTTCTTCACGACGATGCTGCCCTTGAGGAGCAAGCGCTCCAATACCTTTTTGATGTCGAACGCGGTGTACTTGGCATCGCGCACACCCAATGCGACATTCTCGAAATCACAGTACAGGGCCATGTTCTGGGTTGTTGGTTTTCCGCTCATGTCGGCTCCGTCTAAGTGTAAGATAGATATCGTTGCATTCCGTGACCATGGTAACGAAAAATGGCTTCGGCGCCCATTTTTTATCTACTGACTTGCTGAGTGAAAAGTTCGGCCA
>JAYUBZ010000093.1:0-4485 GCA_043740595.1 Gammaproteobacteria bacterium | reverse complement strand
AACACTTTCTTTTCCACCGCCACGCTTTCCCGGCGCGCGCGCTTGGCGCGCAGGCCGATGACATAATCGATCAGGCTGGACAGATGTTTACGCGTACGCTCACCGAACTCCAGGGACCACGCGCCCACCAGGTCCATCAGCTTGAGCCACGAGAGACCCGTGAACAATGTGACGCCGGAGAAGAACAGCGTGAGCAGAAACAGCGTCGCCCCGACGAAGCTGAAGGCGGAAACCAAACCGGCGCTCACCGCCTGACCGAACACGCCGCCAGGACTAAAGGGCATGCCCGTGAACCTATTTTGAAAATGCAGGCTACCGAGGCCACAGGTGCCCAGGAGCAGCATGAGGAATCCGCCCCACCAGAGGGCCTTGTGGCGGATGTCCGACGGCTGATCGTTTTTACGGTCGCGGTAAAAACGCCAACTGCCGACGGCGGCCATCACCGGAAAGAGATACGCGACGTAGCCGAACAGATTGAAAAAAATATCCGCGATCCAGGCGCCGGCCCGGCCCCCGGCATTGGCCACGTGTCCACTGAACCCGCTGGTGGACCAGCCCGGATCTGCCGGTTGATAGGTCCAAAGGCATATCAACAGATATAAGGATAGCGCCGCCAGCACCGTCAGGCCGACCTCCCGGATCATCCGGATCAGCTTGGGGGATAGGGGCGGTCGTTGGGTTTTTTTCCAGGTTGCCTGGGCCACTGCGGTCCTCGAGAGTGCGCGTATTCCCGCCCATTTTCCCTGTTTAAACGCCTTAAGCCAAGGGAAATATTGGTTTTTTTGGCGACTACCGGCCATGTCAGGTCCCACCGAGGGCAGCGACAACCTGCGGGTGCACCAACTTGCCTGCCTGGATGTTGATACCGGTGCGCAACGCCGGGTCGTCCTGCCAGTCCGCCTCAGCCAGACGCAGCACAAAGGGCGTCAGCACGGCGGACAGGGCCTGGGACGCGGTGCGTGGCACCGCCCCGGGCATGTTGGTTACCGTGAAATGGGTCACGCCCTCCGCCACATAGGTGGGCTGGGTGTAGTCCGTCGGCCGGGTGGTTTCGATGCATCCCCCTTGATCCACGGCGATGTCCACCACCACGGAACCGGGACGCATGCTGCGGATCATGGCGCGGGTCACCAGGCGCGGGGCGCGGGCGCCGGGGATCAGCACCGCGCCGATGAGCAGATCCGCCTCCCGCACCGCCTCGGCGATGGCCGCGGGATAGGCGTGCAGGCCGGTGACGTTAGATCCCAAGGCCATCATGCGCGCCAGGGCGACGCGGGACAGGTCAAACACCACCACCTCCGCCCCCATGGCCGCCGCTAAGGCGGCCGAATTTCCGCCGGCCTCCCCTGCACCCAGCACCACCACACGACCGCGGGGTGCGGCCGGCAAACCACCGAGCAGCAGACCACGCCCGCCCGCCGGACTGTGCAACAGCGTGGCGCCCACCTGCACGGCGATACGTCCGGCGATATCGCTCATGGGCGCCAGCAGCGGCAAGCGTCCCGCCTGCTCCACGGTCTCAAAGGCAACGGCCGTGAGCCCTATCGATTGCAACACTGCCGCCAGGACCGGTTCCGCCGCCAGGTGCAGAAAGGAAAACAGCCGATGCTCGCGCCGCAGCAGCGGAAACTCGGCGGCGATGGGTTCTTTAACTTTTAGTAGCAACTCGGCCTGGCCGTACACCGCCGCCGCATCCGGCAGAATGTCGACGCCTTGCTGCTGATAGTCCGCATCCGAATAACCACTGGCCACGCCCGCACCGGCCTGTAGCAATACCGCATGCCCATTGCGCACCACGTCTCCAGCCGCATCCGGCACCAGGGCCACCCGCCCTTCGAGGGGCTTGATCTCTTTGGGAATACCAATACGCATAATCTGCTCCTTTCCGTTCCACTTGTCCGGCTTTCTGTCACGCAACATACCAGAGGATTTGTAATGGTGTAACATCCGCTTTAAATTACGGGGACAACCCCCACTTAGCCACTATTCTATATTTTCCCGCCTTGGAGCCTTTCGAAAATGTCTGAAGTGAAGCATTCCCGCGTTCTTATCCTCGGTTCCGGTCCCGCTGGCTACAGTGCCGCTGTCTACGCTGCCCGCGCCAACCTCAAGCCCGTGCTCATCACCGGGATAGAACAGGGCGGCCAGCTCATGACCACTACCGACGTGGACAACTGGCCGGGGGACGTGGAGGGCCTGCAGGGCCCGGCGCTGATGGAGCGTATGCAAAAACATGCAGAGCGCTTCAACACCGAGGTCATCTTCGATCACATCAACAAGGCCGATCTCAAGGCGCGCCCCATCCGCCTGGAGGGTGATTCCGGCGTGTATACCTGCGATGCCCTCATTATCGCTACCGGCGCCTCGGCCAAGTATCTCGGTATTCCCTCGGAGGAAACCTTCCGCGGCAAGGGCGTTTCCGGTTGCGCCACCTGTGATGGATTCTTTTATAAGGGTCAGAAGGTCGCCGTGGTGGGCGGCGGCAACACCGCCGTGGAAGAGGCGCTGTATCTATCGAACATCGCCGCGCATGTCAGCGTCATCCATCGGCGCGAGAAGTTCAAGGCCGAGGCCATCCTCATCGACAAACTCATGGACAAGGCCAAGAACGGCAACGTGACGCTGGAATTGAATTACGAACTCGACGAGGTCCTGGGGGATAAAAGCGGCGTGACCGGCGCGCGCCTCAAGACCAGCGCCGGCAAAACCAAAGATATCCCGGTGCAGGGCGTGTTCATCGCCATCGGCCACGCCCCCAACACCAGCCTGTTCACCGGCCAGCTGGATATGGACCACGGTTACATCAAAACGAAATCCGGCACCCAGGGCAACGCCACCGCCACCAACATCCCCGGTGTCTTCGCCGCCGGCGACGTGCAGGACCACGTCTACCGCCAGGCCATCACCTCCGCCGGCAGCGGCTGCATGGCGGCACTGGATGCGGAACGCTATCTGGAAAGCCAACAGCCCGGAAAATAACGCTATCATCCATTCAGTATCACTGAGAGGTTAAAAAACATCATGGCAATACGTCCCGTCCTGCGGTTCGCTGCAACTTCCATAACGGCGCTCTGGTTATCGGCTGCGTCCGGCCTCGGCCTTGCCGCCGATGTCTCGGTCCACATCAACCTCCCGGCGCCGGTGATTTCGCTGCCCGCGCCGCCGCACATGGTGTGGTTGAACGGTCCACGTATCTATATCGCCTTCGGCTCACCGCACCAGATATTTTTTCAAGACGACAATTATTATCTGAACGATCATGACGTCTGGTATGCCGGCCCGGGTTACGGCGGCCCGTGGGGGCGTATCAATATAGATATTCTCCCGCCGGGCTTGCACCGGTATCGCCATGAACAGTGGGAAGACTATCAGCGCCAGGCGCAGCCGCGCTATCACGACGATGATGACCACGATCACCGCAACTTCGTCGGCTGGAAAGAAAAGCACGAGAAGCATGGCAGAAGAAAACACGAGGACCGGGAACGTGACCGGGACGAAGACCGTGACGGGGAGAACGACCATGACCGCGGACATGGACATGGTCGCGGTCATAGTGACGACTGAGACCCGCGCGCAGTAACCGGCGCATGATGCAGCGGCCTGAGCGCTGCGGGCACTTGCCATATGGCCAACGATGACAATGAAAAAGGCGACGATGACTCCCTGTTCCACAAGGCCGCCAAGGGCGCGCGCAAGCTGAAGCAGGACCGGATTGCGCCGCACAAACCGCGGCGCAAGCCCATCCCCCAGCAACACCGGCTGGATGAGGAAGCCGTCATGCACAGTCTGCTGTCGGACGAGTACGATCCGGCCGAGGTGGAGACGGGTGATGAGCTACTCTTCACCCGTGCGGGTATCCAGCAACGGGTGTTTCGCAAATTCCGCCGCGGTCAGTACGCCATCGAGGGGGAGCTCGATCTGCACGGCCGGGTCGTGGCCGAGGCACGGGAAATGGTGAGTGACTTCCTCCACCAGGCCCAGGCAAGCGGTAAACGGGTCGTGCGCATCATCCACGGAAAAGGTTTAAGTTCAGAAGGTAAGCTGCCTGTTCTTAAGGGTAAAGTTAACTCCTGGCTGCGCCAGAAGGACGCTGTATTGGCATTCTGCTCTGCGCGCAAAAATGACGGCGGCACCGGGGCGGTGTATGTGCTGCTGAAACGCATCTGAATAGTAGGTGATGCACTGCCCCTATAGATTGATATCAACTCCTGCCCATCACGACTGACCGCGCATCCACTCGAGATTCCCCATCAGCATCGAAATCCTCATCGTTTCCGCCCTGATCATCCTGCTGGCGTATTTCATCCGTGGCATCTCCGGTTTCGGTTCCGGTCTCGTGGCCATCCCGTTGCTGGCCCTCTACCTGCCGCTGCAGTTGGTGGTGCCGCTGATCCTGGTGACAGATTTTTCAGCCTCCGCTGTCCTGAGTCGCGGCACCCGCCAGCATGCGCGCTGGGACGAAGTCCGCTTTCTGCTGCCGGCGAG
>JAYUBZ010000092.1:0-3260 GCA_043740595.1 Gammaproteobacteria bacterium | reverse complement strand
CTCGCGGATGGCCTGCTGCTTCGGGCTGGTCAGCGCACCCACGACCTTGGGTCTGGCGGCCGCCGGTCGAGCCATGGCAGGTTTGACGCTGCTGGTGTTTTTCGGCGTGTATTGTTTTTTAAAACGCATAACCTTATGCACATAGTCACGCGTCTCGTCGTAGGGGGGGATGCCTTTGTACCGCAGCACCGCATTTTCGCCGGCATTGTAAGCCGCCACGACAAGACGATGATTATCTTTAAACATCACCATCAAATCCTTGAGATAACGCACACCACCCTGAACATTCTGCACCGGGTCGAAGATGTCCTCCACGCCGTAACGCTCGGCCGTCGCCGGCATTAGCTGCATGAGGCCCGAGGCGCCTTTGGGCGATACCGCATTGGGGTTGAATCCCGACTCGGCGTGCATCACGGCCTTGACCAGCGCCACGTCCACATGGTGGGCGGCGGCGGTACGCCGGATCAGTCGGTCATAAGTCGTCGGGTCGATCACGGCCGACTGTACCCGCCGCTCTGAAACCATCTCACCTACACCACGGACTGAGGCGCTCTTACGCACCAGTTTGTATTCCTTCCCGTCCAGGGCGTGGTCCGTGATGATGCGGGTGCCGCCGGGCAACTGATAAATGAACAGGGTGGCCTGGGCGTTGCCGATAAAACCGACCGCCAGGACCAGGCCTGTTATCACCTGCCACTTCTTTGTACAGTGGATACGCATGTTCATGCTGTGCACCTTCGAGGACCCGCTCAGGGTCTTTCCATAATCCAGATTTCTGCCTTTCTGGTGCATTTCCTATGCCACCGGGGGTAGCCCCTCCGAGATAGTAAAATCCCGGTTTAATTCATTGACTATAAAAAGTATTTTATGCAGAAAGGGGCCCTGCGCGAGGCCTCTTATCGCTGCCGGTATTGACCCCTGCCGGCAGGCGCCGGCTATTTTACGGCACCCACGGGAAATCCTTAAACAAACTCGACGGCGAGCCAGCATCCACCTGGCAACCCCCCGGCCGGTGCAGAAAGCCGACACCTGGGCCTCCCGGTGACACCTGCTGCACAATCCCCGCACCTCCCATCAGCCCAGGGCGTGCTGGCATGCGTGGGACGTACATATCGCTTATAATTAGCCCTTCACTGGGATCGCCACGTTACGGCCTCCCCTTTCCACCCCGCACCCACCCGTGCCCAGCCCGGAGTACTACCCTGTGAGCAGCATTGCCATCACCAAAGAGAATTTTGAAGACGTCATCCATAAAAACGCCATGATCATTATCGACTTCTGGGCGCCCTGGTGCGGGCCCTGCAAGAACTTCGGGCCGGTGTTTGAGGCCATTTCGGATAAATACCCCGATATCGTCTTCGCCAAGGTCAACACCGAAGAGCAGCAGGAACTCGGCAGCACGTTCCAGATCCGCTCCATCCCCACGCTGATGATCTTCCGTGATCAGATCATCATTTTCTCCCAGCCCGGCGCTCTGCCAGGATCCGCCCTGGAAGAGATCATCGGCAAGGCCAAGGAACTGGACATGGACAAGGTGCGGCAGGAAATCGCGGCGCAAGCGTCGCAGCCGGCCTGATGTCTAGACCGCACCCGACCGCAACGGAATAGCCGTCGTAGGGTGGGCATCGCCCACCAACCCAGGCCGACCCGCGCCGCGTGTGATGGGCGATGCCCACCCTACAAAACCACAGTACACCCGTAGCCAAACCGCGGCAGAATCAGCGCCGCTCGCCGGCGCTAGCCTATCCACACCCGTGCGTTGCGGAACATGCGCAGCCACGGGCCATCCTCCCCCCACTCCCCCGCCCGCCAGGAATTGCTGACGCTGCGGAATACCCGCTCTGGATGCGGCATCATGATGGTAAAGCGCCCGTCCGGCGTGGTTAATCCGGTGACGCCGAGGGGCGAACCATTCGGGTTGGCAGGGTAGTCCTGGGTGAGCGCGCCGCGAGTATTAACAAAATTCAGCGCCACCTGACGCGCCACAATGAGTTGCTGCAGATGCGTCGGGTCCCGGAACTCCGCCTGACCCTCGCCGTGGGACACAACGATGGGCAGGTGCGAGCCAATCATGCCGGTGAGGAAGATCGAGGGATTCTGCGGGATCTCCACCATGGCGACGCGCGCCTCGAACTGCTCTGAGACATTGCGCACGAAATGCGGCCAGGCCTCGGCGCCGGGGATGAGTGCGTGCAGGTTGGACATCATCTGGCAGCCGTTGCAGATGCCTAAGGCAAAGCTGTTGCGGCGGGCAAAGAATTCGCCGAACTCATCGCGCGCACGGGCGTTATAAAGTATGGATTTTGCCCAGCCCTCCCCCGCACCCAGCACGTCGCCGAAGGAAAAGCCGCCGCAGGCCGCCACCCCGGCAAAATCCTTTAGCGACACGCGCCCGTCGATGATGTCGCTCATGGTCACGTCCTGCGCACTAAAACCAGCGCGCTCGAAGGCCGCCGCCATTTCCAGTTGTCCATTCACGCCCTGCTCGCGCAGGATGGCCATGGGTGGGCGCACGCCGCGGGCGATATACGCTGCTGCGATATCCTGCTGCGGGTCGAAGCTTAAAGCGGCGTGCAGACCCGGATCGCTGTCGTCAAGCACCGCGTCGAACTCCTGCTGCGCGCATTGCGGGTTGTCGCGCAGCGCCTGCATGCGATAGGACGTCTCCGACCAGGCACGCTGCAGCTCGATGCGGCTGTCGCTGAATACCCGCTTGTTGTTACACACGAAGGTGATGCGATCATCCGTGCTGACCTGGCCGATCAAATGCGTATGCCGCAGGAGACCGGCCTGCTTGAGCGCACCCAGGATGCCCTCCCGCCGCACGCGCGGCACCTGTAACACCGCCCCGAGCTCTTCGTTGAACAGTGCCGCCGTGGCATCACCCAGATCGCTTAAATCGATGTGCACGCCGCAGTGCGCAGCGAAGGCCATCTCACACACGGTCGCGAACAACCCGCCATCGGAGCGGTCGTGATAGGCGAGCACAAAACCCAGTTCGTTGAGCGCCTGGATCACGGCAAAGAACAGCTTCAGCACCCGCGGGTCGTCCACGTCCGGCGTCTCGCGCCCCACCTGTTTGTACACCTGGGCCAGTACCGAGCCGCCCAGGCGGTTCTTGCCTTTGCCGAGATCGATGAGGATGAGGTCGGTATCGCCCTGGTCCGTGCGCAGTTGCGGTGTCAGGGTTTTGCGCACATCCATCACCGGCGCAAACGCCGAGACGATGAGGGATAGCGGCGCGGTCACCGCGCGCTCAT
>JAYUBZ010000091.1:0-1986 GCA_043740595.1 Gammaproteobacteria bacterium | reverse complement strand
CTTTTGCGGGCAGAGTGCAACGGGCGTCAGGTCGCAGGGTACGTTGAATGTCCATGGCACAGAGCGGCATCACGCAGGGCCGACCCCGTAGCAATAGGGTTGGGCATTGCCCACCAGGGTCGTCCATCGATGCCCCGTGTAGTGGGCGATGCCCACCCTATGAACGGACTGCGGAATTTTCCCGCTCCGGTTAAACAATCGGCGCGTGCCGCGTCTCAACAGCAGCTGGCGTCCGATGCGCACGCCGACTCGAAGGTCGCCCCCTTGGTCACGGACGCCGGCCGGCGCGTGCCGTGGGGCGCGCACCAGGCCTGGGGTTCCCGCAGCACCGCCGGGGCAATGCCGATGAAGTGATCCTTGTGCATGCCCTGGGTCAAGGCCTTGTAGGTCCTGGCGCACACGGCGATGCGTTCACCCCGGGGGAAGATGTGGCCTTCCTCGTCGCGCACCTCGGAGAACGGTCCGCGATAGATCACGGCCTGACCGACGTCCAGACACTCGCGGCCTTCGGGTTTGATGGCGGTCACGGTGAGCGCGCGGAATTCGATGCCTTCCACCACCTGCCAGGGCTGGGCGTCCCACTTGTCCAGGTGGATGGCCTGAAAGCCGGCGTCGACGAAGGCGCGCAGAAATTCGCCCTCCTCGAAGGCGCCGGAGATGCAGCCGCTCCACAGGGTCGGGTCGTCTTTCAGGTGTTGCGGGATGGGTTCATCCGCGACGATGTCGGAGATGGCGATGCGCCCGCCGGGTTTGAGCACGCGGAATATCTCGCGCACCAGCGCCGGTTTGGCGGCGTCGTCCACCAGGTTGAGCACGCAATTGGAGATCACCAGATCCATCGAGGCGTCGGCAATCAGCGGGCGGGTGGCGCGCTGCTGTGTCTGCCAGGCCTGCAGTGCCGACAGATCCACGACGGCGGTGACGGGATGGCGGCGCAGATAGTCCTCCAGTGCATCCTGGTCGAGGGCCAGATCGTGGATCTGTCCCTTTACAAATCGCACCCGCTCGCCGCCGAGTTTGTGCGCCATGTCTGCCTGATATTTGCGCGCCAGGGCCAGCATGTCGTCGTTCATGTCGACGCCGGTGACGTGTCCCTCAGCGCCGACCAGTTGCGCCGCCATGTAGCAGATCTTGCCCGAGCCGGAGCCCAGATCGAGCACCGCGTCTCCGGGCCGCACATAGCGCGATGGATCGCCGCAGCCGTAATCCTTGTCGATGATCTCCTGAGGCAACAGTTTCAGGAGACTACTGTCGTATTCCACCGGGCAGCACAACGCCTCCTCGCGCGTCTTGGCGGCGTCGGAGTAGCGGTCCAGTACACTGGTTTGGGTATTCATGCTGATCGTCTCCTACAGGCAATAAAAAATATGAACAGATGAAAACACGGCGCGCGCGGGCGCGACTTAAAACAGAATGATCATGCACACGCCGCCTCACATCAGGCCAGCCAGTTTAGTCACCGCCGCGGCGATCACCGCCGCCACCGGCAAGGTCACCACCCAGGCGAAGAGTATCCAGAGCAGCGCATCGCGCTGCGTCGGGGGTGAGCGCTGCGCCCAACGCAGCCCGAACAGGGAACCGGTGCTGACGTGGGTGGTGGAGACCGGCAGTCCCAGGGGCGTGGCCGCCAACACCAGCAATGAAGTGCCGAGGTTGGCGGTCAGTCCCTGGGCGTTGTCCATGCGCGTGACGCGATGGGCCAACACGTTGGCCACGCGCAAACCACCCCAGAGACCGCCGATGGCCATGGACAGCGAGACCAGCAGAATAGCGAATGCCGGATTATTCGTCCCGGACGCGGCGCCCCCCGCGGCCCCGGCAACAATGAGAAACGCCGCGATCTTCGGCACGTCGTTGAGGCCGCGGGCAAAGCTGGTGGCCGCGCCACTCAGCCAGTGCAGTCCGGTCCACAACCGCGCCGCCAGTTTCGCCTTGGCGCCCGGCTCCGTTGCGCAGATAAATGGATTCGCCTGCCAGTCTGTCTGC
>JAYUBZ010000090.1:0-1910 GCA_043740595.1 Gammaproteobacteria bacterium | reverse complement strand
GAATTCACGTTCAAGTCGGTGACACCCTTAATCATATTGTTTTCTATTCCGGATCAAGTTGTTATATAACCGTCTGAGAAAAATTGCCGGACACTACTGATGTTTTTCCTATGATAGATGTGAATCTTATGGACATTGAGGCGAGCGGGCTTGGCCTTGATTCCTATCCTGTCGAGATTGCCATCCTGGTTGATAACAAAATGTTTTCCTGGCTGATTGCACCTGAGAAATCATGGCAGCATTGGGACACAGCCGCCGAAGGCCTGCACGGTATCTCAAGGCAGATACTGATAAGCCAGGGTAAAGCAGCCCGTTTTGTGGCGGATGCTATTAACGAGGTGATGGTCGGCGCCAACGGGCTGTTATACAGCGATGCGGCGGAATGGGATGCTGATTGGATCAGGACATTGTTTGGCGCCGTTGGTGCAGTACCGGAGTTCCATATTTTACCGGTGAGTGACTTGCTTGCGGATGCGGAGTTTCGGCACTTCCAACGCAAGCACGAGGAAATTGCCAGTAGCGCAAAATATCGTCGTCATCGTGCCGAGCATGACATCCGGATAATTCATGAGGCTTTGGGCACTGTATTACAGGCAGGCATGTAGGTCGGGTTCCCCCATGCGGGGACAAGAGCGCAGCGTAACCCAACATGGATAGCCAATGAGCTATCGACGCGCATTCATTTATCGCTGTAGAGTCACCCAAGGCGTGTGGGCAGAACGGCCACTGCAACCTGTTTTTCCCCACCTCCGCCTCCAACCCGCCATGACCGAACGCGTGACGTGTAACCCCCGCCGGGCGGCATGGGGTGGCCACGTTTACGCCGGCCGGACGCCAGGGCGACGTCAAATTTCTGTCTGTTTCCCCCAAGCCAATCTTCATCCCATTGAAAATAATGTAATTACTACCCATCGATCAGTGGCACGCGTCTTGCTAAACAGGAGGGGAGAAGACAACCCGTTGAGGATGTAGAGCATGGCCAAGGCGAGCGCAAGAGACGAGAACGACGACGAGGCAGCGGCCGCCCCGGCTAAATCCGGCAGCAAGAAAGTGCTGTTGATAGTGCTGGGTGGCGTGCTGATGTTGGGTGTGTCGATTGCCGGCACAGTGCTGGTGACGAAAATGATCCTGGGCGGTGGCGAGCATGGTGCGTCTGTGGAAGATGACACAGTGGCTAAGGCGGAGCACGGCAAAGCCGAAGACAAAAACAAAAAGAAAGGCGAAAAGAAAGAAAAGAAGGCCAAGGGCGAGGATGCCGGGCCTGTGGCGTATATGTCCCTGGAGCCGCCTTTTGTCGTCAATGCCGAGGGCCAGGGCAGCACCCACTACCTGCAAATCAGCATGGATGTGATGGCGCGCGATCCGGCGGTGATCGAGGCCGTGAAGAAACATATGCCGGTCATCCGCAACAATCTCATCATGCTGCTGAGCAGTCAGAACCAGGCAGTCGTGGCCACGCGCGAAGGCAAAGAGAAGCTGCGCGCCGACGCGCTCGCCGAGATACAGAAGGTGCTGAAGGAACAGACCGGCGCGCCGGGTGTTGAGGCCGTGTATTTCACCATTTTTGTCATGCAGTGAGCGCGCGCCATGCCCACCGCTGATGTACTTTCCCAGGATGAAATCGACGCGCTGCTCAACGGCGTCGATAGCGGAGACGTCAAGACCAAAGACGAATTTTCCGCACACGACGACGTGGCGCGCGGTTTCGATTTTGCCAGTCAGGAGCGGATCGTACGCGGTCGCATGCCGACGCTGGAGATGGTGAATGACCGCTTCGCCCGGTTATTCCGCATTGGACTTTTCAACATGCTGCGCCGCTCCCCGGAGATTTCCACCGCCGAGGTGCAGATGCGTAAATTTTCCGAATATGTGCACAGCCTGTTTGTGCCCACCAGCCTGAATCTGGTGCG
>JAYUBZ010000089.1:0-4109 GCA_043740595.1 Gammaproteobacteria bacterium | reverse complement strand
GACCCGATGGTTCTGGAGTTCCTCAACCTGCCGGAATCCCCGCGACTGGTGGAATCGAAGCTGGAACAGGCGCTGATCGGCAACCTGCAAACCTTCCTGCTGGAATTGGGTAAAGGTTTTGCATTCGTGTCACGGCAGGAGCGCATTACTCTCGATGGCGACCACTTCTATATCGATCTGGTTTTTTACCACACAGTCCTGAAGTGCTATGTGCTGATTGATTTGAAAGTCGGCAAGCTGACGCATGCCGATCTCGGGCAGATCCAGTTTTACGTAAACTACTACGACCGCGAGCGGCGTACCGAAGGGGACAGTCCCACGTTGGGTCTGATCCTGTGCCCGGACAAGAACGACGCGGTGGTGAGGTACACGCTGGGTGAACAATTGAAGCGCAATATCTTCACCAGCCGTTACCAGCTCTACCTGCCGACGGAGGAGGAGCTGCAACAGGAAATGCGTCGTGAGTTGCGTTTTCTGGCTCCGCCGGCGCGGAAGTCAACAAAAAAGCGGACACGCAAATCATGAACCGTCACGTCAACGCTATTGCCGGCCGCCTGAGCCTGCGCCCGCCCCAGCGCCGTTCGCTGGAAATCCTGGACCGCATCACGGAGATCATGCCGCCGGGTAAGGCAGCCGATGTCGCCGCTGTGCTGGAGATTCTTCACAGCGAGTTTCCCACGGTCACGGATTTTGAGCGTGACTTCCCTTCACTCTGTTTCGCGCTCGCCACCGGCGTGGGCAAGACGCGGCTGATGGGCGCTTTTATCAGCTATCTGCACCTGGCGCACGGCATCAATAATTTCTTCGTGCTGGCGCCGAACCTGACCATCTACAACAAACTGATCGCCGACTTCACGCCCAATACGCCGAAGTATGTGTTCAAGGGTATCGCGGAGTTCGCCATGGATGCGCCAATGGTGATCACCGGCGACACTTACGAACAACAGAATGTCACCGGTGGACGCTTGCTCGGCGAAGTGCGTATCAACATCTTTAATATCTCCAAGATCAATTCCGAGGTACGCGGTGGCAAGTCACCCCGCATCAAGCGGCTTTCGGAATATATCGGCGAGAGCTACTTCGACTATCTGGCGGGCCTGCCTGACCTGGTGATGTTAATGGATGAATCGCATCGCTACCGCGCTAGCGCCGGGATAAGGGCGATCAACGAACTCAAGCCGATTCTGGGGCTGGAGCTGACAGCCACTCCTTTCGTGGAGACGGGCAAGGGCACCCTTGCCTTCAAGAACGTGATCTACGACTACCCACTGGCAAAGGCCATGGCTGACGGTTTCGTGAAGGAGCCAGCAGTGGTCACGCGCAAGAATTTTAATCCGGCCGGGATGTCGACGGAGGAGATCGAGCGCCTGAAGCTCGAAGACGGCGTGCGCCTCCATGAGAGTGTCAAGGTGGAACTGGAGACCTACGCCCGCGAGAGCGAGAACCCTATCGTCAAACCCTTTCTGTTGGTGATTGCCCACGACACTACCCACGCGAGCCAGTTAATGGCGTTAATCCAAGCAGACGCCTTCTTTGACGGGCGCTACAGGGCTAAGGTCATCCAGGTGGACTCCAGCAAGACTGGTGCAGAAGAAGAGGCAATGATTGCGCGTTTGCTCAAGGTGGAGCACACCGAAGAACCGACGGAGATTGTGATTCACGTCAACATGCTGAAGGAAGGCTGGGACGTAACCAACCTCTATACCATCGTCCCGCTGCGGGCGGCCAATGCGCGCATTCTCATCGAGCAATCTATCGGGCGCGGCCTGCGTCTGCCCTACGGCAAGCGCACCGGCGTGACGGCAGTAGATCGGCTGAACATTGTCGCCCATGACAAGTTTCAGGAGATCATCGACGAGGCCAACAAGCCGGACTCCGCCATTCACTTGCAGGCCGTGGTACTGGATGCAGAGGAGCTCGGGACCAAAACGGTCACGGTGGTATCGCAATCGCAGCTCGCTACTAAGCTTGGACTGAATCCTGCGCAGGTAACCAGTAGTACCACGGTAGCCGGCAAGAATGAGCCTCCTGCCTTCACTAAACCGGAGGAGCAGAAGGTGGCGCAGATCGCCTACGAGGTGATCAAGCGGTTTGAGAATCAACCATCAACGGTCCCGTCCATTGAGCATCTTAAGAAACCGGAAATCCAAGCGGCCATCGTCAAAGCCGTCGAAGAGCAACATCAACCAACGCAGTTTGAACTGGAAGGCATAACCGAGAAACCGGATATTGCAGCCGTAGTAGCGAAGACTGTAGACCTTATGACGCAGCAGACCATCGATATCCCGCGCATTCTGGTGGTGCCAAAAGGCACGGTTAAGACAGGTTTCAATCCCTTTACGCTAAAGCTCGACGCATTGAAGTACCCGGCCGTGTCCGAGGAGCTTTGGATTCAGAACCTGAGAACCAATCAGCTTGAGGTTGTGACACTAGGCCGTGGTAACAACGATGAAGTGCGTTTAGAAGACTACGTGGTCAGTGGCTTGGTGGACTATGACGATATATCCTACGATGATCATGCCGACCTGCTCTACGATCTGGCCACGCAGACGGTGCGTCATTTTGAAACGTACCTCACAGAGGATGAAACACGTAAGGTGTTGCTCTGTTACCAGCGTGACATCGCGCGTTTTGTCCACGCTCAAATGCAGGATCACTATTGGGAAGATGCGGTTGGCTATGAGGTAAAGGTGAGTAAAGGGTTCACCGAACTAAAGCAGAGTGCCTATACCTATTCCGTGCAGGAGCCACCCGCAGACTATCGGGTAGCGCCAGCGGACAAGAGCAATATGGCAAAGTACCTATTCGGTGGCTTTCAGCGTTGCCTGTACACAGTACAGAAATTCGACTCCGACTCTGAACGCAAGTTGGCAGTTATCCTGGAGCGCGATGCCATTAAGTGGTTCAAACCAGCCAAGGGTCAGTTCCAAATCTTCTACCGGCAGGGTGCGGATCAGCCGGAATACCAACCGGATTTCGTTGCGGAGACTATCGACACGGTTTACATGCTCGAACCGAAAATGCGCAAGGAGCTGGAAGATCAAAATGTCCTCGCTAAAAAGGAATCCGCCATCAAGTGGTGCGCGAATGCCTCTGACCATGCGGCCACCTACGGCGGAAAGCCCTGGAAGTATCTGCTAATTCCGCATGACGAGATTGCAGAGAACAATACAATTACTGGCTTAGCGGCGAGGTTCGGTGTTTGAATGATTAGTTGGACAAGCCTCCAATATTAATGGGGTGAGCTGGCCAAGAAAAGCAATGTGAAAAATTTGCACATTGCTTCCTCGGACAAACCGGTCACCACCTATACACACAACTAAAACGGACCCGCTTCATTAGTCCCGCCGTTTCCTTCCTTAGTTTGCTGGTCCATCCACTATCCCAACTTCTTCGCCAAATCCTCCGCCTTCAAATGCGTGTACCGCCGCAGCATACGCAGATCTTTGTGACCGGTGATGGTCGCGACTTCCATGATGTTGAGGCCGCGCTCGAACAGGCGCGTGGTGGTCTCGAGCGCCAGGTGGATGATGGGCAGAAGAAAAGGATTCCGCGTCTTGCGGCAAGCATCCAATAGGCGGCTTTCTTCGCCTGCCTCGCCATCGCGGCCGGTTTGCAAACGGCGGTCGCGGGCTTTTGAGTTTGGGGGCAGTTTGATGTCTCGTACGGGGTTGAGAACATGAATACCCCATTCCTTGCGGACCACTTCAAAAAAATGCGAGAGGATCACCAGATCACGCTTGACGGTGGCGGAGGAAACCTTCTTGAGGCGTTCATCGCGGTAGCTGGCGATATCGATACCGCGGATGCCGGCCACAATGCGTTGAGCGAGCGGGTGTCGGAGTAGGGCACGGATACGGGCGGACTCGGATGCTGCGCCCTTCTTTAAAGGAGTGACTTCATTCCGGTAACGCTCGAGCAATTCCATTAGGGTGGTGGATTCGGCCTCGGCACGCGACACGAAGGTGCCACGGTCCATTTGGTATTCCACTTCGCGGGCCCATTGTTCCGCAGTCGCGCGAGTTTCAAATGTCTTGGTCTGAAGCGGTTGGCCCTTTTGGCGGATCTGTGCCTGCCATTGGTAAGGACCACGTTTTCTGAAGGACGCC
>JAYUBZ010000088.1:0-3667 GCA_043740595.1 Gammaproteobacteria bacterium | reverse complement strand
CCGCCGATGGTGTCCACGTCCTCGCTCAGGAACGAGCTGCTCAGGCGCTCGTTGAAATCCTCGAGGGGTGTCAGGGCCTTGACGATGTACTCGCCGTTGCGCCGTTCGGCGATCATCACATCGTCGTCGTCGATATCGTATTCATCCTTGATCTCACCCACAATCTGTTCCAGCACGTCCTCGATGGTCACAAGCCCGGCAACACCGCCGTACTCATCCACCACGATCGCCATATGATTGCGGTTGGTACGAAACTCGCGCAGCAACACATTCAGGCGTTTGCTCTCGGGCACAAACACAGCGGGACGCAGAAAATCATGGATGTTGAAGTGTTTGTTCTTGTTGTCGTCATAGAAATAGCGCAGCAGATCCTTGGCCAGCAAGATACCCACCACCTTGTCCTTGTCGCCATCCACCATGGGGAAGCGCGAATGGCCGGTCTTGATGACGTCCGGCAGATACACCTCGGGCGCCAGGTTCCTGTCGACCACGTCCATTTGCGCGCGCGCCACCATGATGTCGCGCACCTGCATCTCCGACACCTGCAGCACGCCTTCGATCATGTCGAGGGCGTCGTGATCGAGTAGGCCGCGACTCTGGGCATCGCGCAATACCTCGATCAGCTGCGGGCGCGTACCCGGTTCGCGCAACAGCGCCATACCGAGTCGGTCGAGAAAAGAGGGCGCCTGTATATCGCCGTTGGGTGGGCTGTCGTTTTCCTGGCTCATGTTCCTATCGCTGTGTTGCTATTCGTACGGCCGGGGGAAACCCAACCCTACGAGTATGGATGTTTCGAGTCCTTCCATGACGTCGGCCTCGTCCTGCGTGGCATGATCGTAACCGCGTAAATGCAGGATGCCATGCACGCACATATGCGCCCAATGCGCCCCTGCCTGTTTGCCCTGTTCGCGCGCCTCGCGCTGCACCACGGTTGCGCACATAACCAGATCACCGTGCAGGTCGTGGTCGGCCGCCACTGCATAGGGAAACGCCAGCACGTTGGTGGGTCCGGACTTATTCCGGTAGCGCTGATTGAGCGCGGCACCCTCCCCTTCGTCCACGATGCGCAGCACGATTTCGACCGCACCCCCTGCGCCCGCACCCGCCAGCGCCGCCTTCGCCCAGCGACGGAAGTCCACGGCCAACGGCAGGCCAGCGTCCTCGCAGGCGTATTGCACGTCCAGCGACAATGACTTATCCACTGCGGGTCTACTCTGCATTACGTTGGGCGTCGTAGGCTTCCACGATCTTCTGTATCAGCGGATTGCGTACCACGTCCTGCGGCGTAAAGTGCATGAAGCTGATGCCCTTGATGCCGGTCAACACCTCACCCGCCTCCTTCAGGCCCGACTTCTGGGATTTCGGCAGATCCACCTGGGTGATGTCGCCGGTAATAACGGCCTTGGCGCCGAAGCCGAGACGCGTGAGGAACATCTTCATCTGTTCCGTGGTGGTGTTCTGCGCCTCATCCAGCAATATAAAGGAATCGTTGAGTGTGCGTCCGCGCATGTAGGCCAGGGGCGCCAGCTCGATGGCGTGTTTTTCCATGAGACGCGCGACCCGTTCGAAGCCGAGCATCTCGTAGAGCGCGTCGTAGAGTGGCCGCAGATAGGGATCGACTTTCTGCTCCAGATCGCCCGGCAGGAATCCCAGACGCTCGCCCGCTTCTACCGCCGGGCGCACCAGGATGATGCGGCTGACTTCGTCGCGCTCCAGGGCATCCACGGCGCACGCCACCGCCAGATAGGTCTTGCCGGTGCCCGCGGGTCCGATGCCGAAATTGATATCGTGCGTCAGGATATTGCGGATGTAATCGCGCTGATTCACGGTGCGCGCCTTGATCACGCACTTCGGCGCACGCAACACCGTCTCGGTATCGTCCACGCTGGGTATGCGCGCATCCGCCTCCTGCAAGGCCAGGCGCACGCTGGCGGCGGATAGGGATTTGTTCATCGAGGTGACCGCATACAGATCCTTGATCAGTTTTTCCGTGGCGCGCGCCAGACCCGGCTCGCCGGATATCCGGAACACGTTGCCACGGTTGGCGATGGCCACGCCCAGGTGACCCTCGATCTGGCGGATGTGTTCATCCAGCCGCCCACAGAGGCTGGCGAGCCGCGTGTTATCCGCCGGCTCCAGGGTGAATTCAATGGGTTCAGAGGTGGCCGTCACGTTAGCCAAGAACGCAGCCTACGATCGCAACGTGACACCCACATGAATCCTCACGCCTTCGCGGTGTCATGCGCCACTCACACGCGCACGGGGTTGCGCCACGGGAACGCCGCGCAATGAGAAGTGCAGGGCCTGGGTGATCTCCACATCGATAAAGCGGCCGACCACGTCCGGTTCGGCGCTGGCGAAGTTCACCACCCGGTTGTTCTCGCTGCGGCCGCACAACTCCTTGGCATCCTTGCGTGAGGGGCCTTCCACCAGGATGGTCTGGGTGGTGCCGACCATGCGCCGGCTGATGGCAGCGCCCATGGCCTCGATGCGCTGCTGCAAATGCGTTAGACGCTGCTGCTTGATCTCCATGGGCGTGTCGTCGTCCAGCTGCGCTGCCGGCGTGCCGGGACGTGCGCTGTAGAGGAAACTGAAGGACTGGTCGAAGCCCACGTCCTCGATGAGATCCATGGTGGCCTGAAAATCCGCCTCGGTCTCACCCGGGAACCCCACGATGAAATCGCTGCTGATGCTGATGTCCGGACGCAGCGCGCGCAGGCGGCGTATTTTGGATTTGTATTCGAGCACGGTGTGGCCACGCTTCATGCGCATGAGGATACGATCCGAGCCGCTCTGCACCGGCAGATGCAACTGGTTCGCGAGCTTCGGCACCTCGGCATACACCTGGATGAGGCGGTCGGAAAACTCCACCGGATGGGACGTGGTGTAGCGGATGCGTTGGATGCCGTCGATATCGGCGACATATTGGATGAGCATGGCGAGATCGGCGATGCCGCCGTCATGCCGCTGGCCACGATAGGCGTTCACGTTCTGCCCGAGGAGGGTCACCTCGCGCACGCCACGCTCCGCCAGGCTCACCACCTCCGCCAGCACGTCGTCGAAGGGCCGGCTGAATTCCTCCCCCCGGGTATAGGGCACGACGCAGAAGCTGCAGTATTTGCTGCACCCTTCCATGATGGACACCAGGGCGCGGGCGCCACTCACCCGGGGTTCCGGCAGGTTGTCGAATTTCTCGATCTCGGGGAAAGACACATCCACCGCCGGTCGGCGCGTGGCCTCGACGCTGGCGATCATGGCCGGCAGGCGATGCAGGGTCTGGGGGCCGAAGATCACATCCACGTAGGGCGCGCGCCGTTGAATCGCGGCACCCTCCTGACTCGCCACACAACCACCGACACCAATAATAAGGTCGGGGCGGGCCTGTTTGAGTTCTTTCCAACGTCCGAGCTGGGCAAATACCTTTTCTTGCGCCTTTTCACGGATAGAGCAGGTATTAAGGAGAATGACGTCTGCGTCTTCCTCCGAGGCGACCGCCTGCATGCCATGGGAGACACTCAGCAGATCCGCCATGCGCGCGGAATCGTACTCGTTCATCTGGCAGCCGAAGGTCTTGATGTACAGCTTGCGGGGCATAGACGCCTGGTTGGGCATATAAAGCCGGAGTTTACCCCATCCCGCCCGGCAAAAAAATTCCCCCCGGGGCGGT
>JAYUBZ010000087.1:0-9161 GCA_043740595.1 Gammaproteobacteria bacterium | reverse complement strand
CGTCGTTGTCGTTTCGACAGGGATCGCTCTAAGCATACGGACCCGAACCGGAAGAGGGCCGGCGCGATGGCAATAGACGATACTTCTTCTTCCTTCTTTTCGCCGTGGCCGGACCGGCTGCGGCATTCGGCCATTATCCTGCTCGCCGCCGGCCTGGCGCTGGCCGTGCTGGTGGCGCTCGGCGAATTGTCGCTACCGCGCGCTGCCGCGGTCTTTGCCTGCATCGCCGCGGCAGCATTGGTGCCGTGGCGATTGCACGACCAGGCCGCGTCGCGCGAAGAAGTGCAGGGCGTCAATCCAGTCGAAGTCGCAGCGGTCAGTGCGGTGGTCGCCGGCATGCCGGATCCGGCGGTGCTGCTCGACCGCGCCGGCCGCGTCAACGGGCGGTTGTCGTTGTCGAGGCTGGCCTTGAGGGCGATGAGGGGTTGACCGGAAAACGGCGGGCTGTGGCGGATGGCATTCTGGGTGAGGTTGCCAACGACCTGGCCCAGCTGATCGGGATCAACACAGCTGGCGGTATTACCGCTGACGAAGACCGAGAAAATCTCCGCCGGATATTTGCCGGTCTGGGCGAATTGCATGACAAATTCCTTGAGCCAGGACTGGAGATCGAGACGCACCGGATTGACGTGGTCGCGCCGGCTCAGCTGCATGACATTTTCGATGATGACGTTCATGCGCCGGCTCTGGTCCTGGATGATGCGCACCAGGCGCTGTTCCTCGCCGCTCTGGTTGGGCGATTCCGTGAGCAGCTGGCCGGCGTGGATGATCGCTCCCAAAGGATTGCGGATTTCGTGGGCGATGCTCGCCGTGAGGCGCGCCAGGGCGGCCATCTTCAGCTGTTGCGCCTGTTGCTTGAGGATAGAGGTATCTTCCAGGAATACCAGCACACCGGAATTTTTGGCATCGCCGATGAGGATGAAACGCGGCAGCAGGGTGTAGCCGGAGCGCGTCGTGATCAGCTGTAGGCCACGGTGGCTGGGGGATTTGCTCAGCCATTGAAACAATTGTGTTGCAAGACTGGCGGAGATATCCGTAAGCAGCGGTCGCTTGCCTGCGTCTTCCCCGACCCCGAGAAAATCCCGCGCGGTTTTGTTCAGCATGTGCACGTGGCCCACCTGATCGCACACCAGCACACCGGCCTGCATGCGTTGAATAATGAGGTCGTTGATCTGTCCTAGGTTGGCCAGATCCACACCGCGGCGCTTGGCCAGATCTTCCGTGGCGCGCAGGCGTTGGGCCAGGGTGTGGGACAGCAGTGCGGTGGCGAACATGGCGCCACCCAGTAAGCCGGTTTGGGTATAACCCTCAATGACCCACGCACCGCCCGTTAGCGCCCCCCAATTCAGTTCGAGCAGGATCGCAATCGAGGCGAGGGCGGCAAAAAACACCGTCAGGCGTGTGCTCAGCATCAGACTGCTGCCGCCGACGGCCACCACCAGCAATAGACCCAAGCCGCTCGCAAGGCCGGTGCTCGCATGGATCAGCAGGGTGAGCAGTACGACATCCGCAAAGGCCAGAAACGGAGCCTGAGTCTCAAAGACCGGCCAGCGCCGACGCAGGGTTTCCATGCTGACGAGGGCCACGCCGGCATAAATCAGGCTGGCGATCAGAAACAGCTGCGGGTCGGATTCGCCAAAGGGCGGGATACTTTCTCCCGCCAGCGCATAGACAGCCGCGACCAACGCCACGACGAGGCGATAGAGGCTGAAATAGCGCAGCAGCTTCCAATCTTCGGCAATGATCGCAGATTGGGTCTCCGCGGCACTGTCGCCCGGCTTGAATATTCGACTGTCCATGGCGCTCCTCCCTCTGTTTAAGTAGTACATCACCGGCGCGAAGGCAAAGATGTACCGTCTTTATGTATTGTTGTCCGCCTCGGCATGTTCGTGCGAGCAGTAAACATTGCCTCCGCGCCGAGTGGCCTCGGATTGGGGAATGTATATGCCACACTGCTTGCATTTCAGCATAGCACTAACCTGCTCAGGGGTGTCGGGGGTGGGAGCTCGGGGACTCGGCGTATCGAGTGCGCGTTTGATGTAGCGGATGATGAGCCAGAGGGCGAAAAGGATAAGAACAAGGCGTATCAGTGGGCCCATGGATATTTCCGCAATGCTAAAACTGGTCGGGGTGAGAGGATTCGAACCTCCGGCCCCTTGCTCCCGAAGCAAGTGCGCTACCAGGCTGCGCTACACCCCGATGGTTTCAGTGATTGCGATGGACAGAAAAGTAGGCGAGGTCCAGTAATGCTTGCTTGAAAGGCGTTTCGGGTAAAACAGCCAACGCCTCTTTTGCCAGACCCGCTTCAGCCTCGGCTTGGTGCGCAGTGTACGCGATGGACCCGGTGGATTCAATGGCGGCCACGACGGCATTGATTTGATCCAACCCGCCTTTTTCAATGGCGCTGCGCAACAGGTCAGATTGCTCAGGGTTGCCCGTGCGCATGGCGTGGATCAGGGGCAAGGTCGGCTTACCTTCCGCGAGATCGTCGCCAATGTTTTTACCCAGGGTGGCACGGTCGGCGCGGTAATCCAGCACGTCGTCGATCAACTGAAAGGCCGTGCCCAGATGCATGCCATAGGCGGCGAGTGCTGCCTCAACGGTCGGGTTTTGTCCGCCGATGACGGCGCCGAGTTGCGCCGCCGCCTCGAACAGCTTGGCGGTTTTGCTGCGGATCACATGCAGGTATTGCTGTTCACTGATATCTGGATTATGGCAATTGAGCAACTGCATGACCTCGCCTTCGGCGATGGTATTGGTGGCCTTGGAAAGAATATCCATGACGCGCATGTGGCGCAGGGACACCATCATTTCGAAGGCGCGGGAATAGAGAAAATCCCCTACCAGCACACTGGCCTCATTACCCCAAACGGCGTTGGCCGTGGACTGGCCGCGGCGCAGCTCCGAGCCGTCCACCACGTCATCGTGCAACAGGGTCGCGGTGTGAATAAACTCGATGATGGCCGCCAGACGGACATGCGCCTCGCCGCTATAGCCGCAGGCGCGGCTGGCCAGCAGCACGATCAGGGGTCGGAAGCGTTTACCGCCGCTGTTAATAATATAGTTGCCCAACTGGTTGATCAGCGCCACCTCGGAACTCAGCCGCTCCTGGATCTCGCGATCCACGGCTTGCCGGTCTTCCTCGGTGAGCGCCAGTATGGCCTCGAGATTCATGGGGTCGTGTCGTAGTTAGGTCGTGGCGATGAGCCCGGCATGCTAGTTTATGCCTTGGTTGCTGGCAAGGTTCACGTCGAGGGGAAAGGGTGTTTCTCTGTCCGAGCGGGGGTGGGGTTGAAGAGATGTAGGGTGGATAAAGCGCAAGCGTATCCACCAATTTAGTATGATTTTGTTGGGTTCGCCGCTGGCGCGGTTTAACCCAACCTACATAACAATCCAATTTATCGAACATAGCAGCCCAATTTATTGAGATCCCACTTGTAAGTTGCAGTGGCAATCGTTAGAATCCACGCCTTTCATTCAAGCGGGATGTGGGTATTTCCCACGGAGAATCAATCATGTACGCGGTAATTGAGACGGGCGGCAAGCAGTATCGGGTAGCGGTTGGCGATGTGGTGCGCGTGGAAACGCTGCCGGTTGAGGCCGGCGCCACCATCAGCTTGGATAAAGTGTTGATGGTTGCCGACGATGCCAATGTGCAGGTCGGCACACCGCTACTGGTCGGTACCGCCGTCACGGCGACCGTCAAGGGTCACGGGCGCGGCGAAAAGATCCGCATCTTCAAGTTCCGCCGCCGCAAGCATCACCGCAAGCAGGCCGGCCACCGGCAGAACTACACTGAGATTGAAATCACCGCCATCGGCAAGTGAAGCGGCACGTCAGAACTAAACAGAGGTAACGGCAATGGCACATAAAAAAGCAGGCGGCAGTTCCCGTAACGGTCGCGATTCCGAATCAAAACGTCTGGGCGTGAAGCGCTACGCCGGGCAGGAAGTGTTGGCGGGCAATATTTTGGTGCGGCAGCGCGGGACCAAGTTTTATCCTGGCCGCAATGTCGGCATTGGTAAAGACGACACCTTGTTCGCCCTGTCCAATGGCAAGGTGCTGTTTGAGATCAAAGGGCCACGCAGTCGGAAAACCGTGAGTGTGGTGGCGAGTTAATCGCGCTTTCTTCCAGCCTACCGGTTTTCCGAAACCCCGCTCAGTTGATGACGCGGGGTTTTTTGTTTGTCCGGATCGTTTAACGAAGATTTAGACAACTAGGGCAGCCTCTGAACAAGTGGCAGAAACTATCACGTTGGGTTCCCTCTCCGTGCGGTTTTTGCCTCCCCGAAGGGGGCTCTGGGAGAGGGCCAGGGTGAGGGGAAAATCCGTGATTACCCCCCCCTCACCCTAACCCTCTCCCCCGAAGTGCGCGGGGGAGAGGGAACTTGTTCCGAGGCACCTGTAGTCCGGAACCCATTCATATCCGTCTAGCAGTGAAGGCGTAGCAAGGTAACCAATGAAATTCGTCGATGAGGCCATAATAAAGGTGGAGGCAGGCAACGGGGGCGATGGGTCCTCCAGCTTCCGGCGTGAGAAATTTATTCCCCGTGGCGGCCCGGACGGTGGCGATGGCGGCCGTGGCGGCAGTGTCTATTTAGTTGCCAACAGCGGCCTCAACACCCTGGCGGATTTTCGTTTTTCCACCCAGTTTCGTGCGCAGCATGGCGAGCGTGGCCATGGCCGGCAGATGTACGGCAAGGGCGGGGAAGATTTAACCATCGCTGTGCCCCTGGGCACCCTGGTGCGGGATGCGGATACCGGCGAAGTCATCGGTGACCTGACCCGGCCGGAGGAGACCCTGCTGGTGGCCAAGGGCGGCCGTAGTGGCCTCGGTAATATCCATTTCAAATCCAGCACTAACCGCTCACCGCAGCAGATTGTGCCCGGTGGACCGGGGGAACACCGAGAGTTGCTATTGGAACTGCAGGTCCTGGCGGACGTGGGATTGCTCGGCCTGCCCAATGCCGGTAAGTCCACCCTACTGAGCGCGGTGTCGGAGGCGCGTCCCAAGATCGCGGATTATCCCTTCACCACCCTGCATCCGCAGCTCGGGGTGGTGCGGGTGGAGAACCAGCGCAGTTTTGTCATGGCGGATATCCCCGGCTTGATCGAGGGGGCGTCCGAGGGCGTCGGACTCGGGATACGGTTTCTGAAGCACCTGGCGCGCACCCGCATCCTGCTGCACTTGGTGGATATTGCGCCCATGGACCCGGATGCCGATCCCGTGGCGGGGGTTAAAACCATCGCCCAGGAGCTGAAGAAATTCAGCCCGGAGCTGGCCAAGCGTGAACGCTGGCTGGTGATCAACAAAATGGATCTTCTGCCGGAAGACGAACGCGCGTCGCGCGGCCAGGCCCTGGTCAAGGCGCTCAAATGGAAGGGCCCGGTGTTTCAGGTGTCCGCCGCCGCCGGTTTCGGCTGCCGTGAACTCATGGGTCGGTTGATGGTGCGCCTCGAAACCTTGCGTCAGGAAGAGGCGGCCGCCGCAGCCGAGACGCAAGGCGAAACACCCAGGGGAGACGAAAGCGATGCATGAGTCGCGCGAACGCCTGACACGGGTAAAACGCTGCGTCATCAAAATTGGCAGCGCACTGCTGACCAATAATGGCCAGGGCCTGGACCTGCCCGCCATCAGCGCCTGGGTGGCGCAGGTGGCGGCGCTGCGCGCGGGCGGTATGGAGATCGTGCTGGTGTCGTCCGGTGCGGTGGCCGCCGGGATGCAGCGCCTGGGTTTCAAGACCCGGCCCCATGCCTTGCATGAATTGCAGGCCATGGCCGCCGTGGGTCAGATGGGCCTGGTGCAGGTATACGAGTCGGCGTTTCAGCAGCATGGCCTGCACACCGCCCAAGTGTTGCTGACCCACGATGACCTGGCTAATCGCGAACGCTATCTCAATGCCCGCAGCACCCTGCGGACCTTGCTTAGGCTGGGCGTTATCCCGGTGATCAACGAAAACGATACCGTGGCCACGGACGAAATTCGTTTCGGCGACAACGATACCTTAGGCGCCCTGGTGGCCAATCTGCTGGAAGCCGAACTATTGGTGATCCTGACGGATCAGGCCGGGCTCTATGACAAGGACCCGCGTAGCCATACGGATGCGGTCCTGGTGCAGGAGGCTACCGCGGGCGACAAACTATTAGCGGTCATGGCGGGTGAGGGCGGTGCCCTGGGGCGCGGCGGCATGCGCACCAAGCTGTTGGCCGCGGCCAAGGCGGCGCGCTCCGGGGCAGCGACGGTCATTGCCTGGGGGCGGGAAAATGACGTATTGCCGCGCATACTGGCCGGCGAGCGCCTGGGGACCTATCTCAAGCCCGCTGAGGGGCGCGTAGCTGCACGCAAACGCTGGTTGGCGGATCATATGCAGGTGCGGGGGCGATTGCGCCTGGACGCCGGGGCCGCCCGGGTTTTGCGGGACGCGGGCCGCAGTCTGCTGCCCGTGGGGGTGAAGGCGGTGGAAGGCCACTTTCAGCGCGGCGAGTTGGTGGCCTGCCTGGATCCGGACGGAGTTGAAGTGGTGCGGGGCTTGGTGAACTACGGCTCGGAGGAAGCGGCACGCATCGCCGGCCAGGCCAGTGACAAGATCGAATCCATCCTCGGTTACGTGGACGAGCCGGAGTTGATCCACCGGGATAATATGATCCTGGTTTGAGGCCGTTGTCGTGTGTCTTTGCCCGCTACAGGCCAGTAGATTTGCGTAGGGTGGATAAAGCGAAGCGTATCCACCGCGCCAAATTTCAGTGGTGGTGCCAAGGTTCAGCCCCGCAGGTGGATTCGGCGCTGGCGCGCCTTAATCCACCCTACCTGAAACTAAAAAAAGCCGGTCGGAGACCGGCTTTTTTTAGGGACCGAAGAGGCGACTCAGACGAGGGAGCGCAAGCGGATATTCAAACGGCTCTTTTGGCGCGCGGCATTATTTTTGTGAATGATGCCCTTGTTGGCCACCTTGTCGATGACCGACACGGCTTCCTTGAAGGCAGCCTGGGCGGCGTCTTTGTCCTTCTTTTCCACGGCCTTCAGGACCTTCTTGATGTGGGTGCGCAGCATGGAACGCAGACCGGTGTTGTGCTGCCGATGGACTTCTGCCTGACGCGCGCGCTTCTTTGCCTGTACTGTATTAGCCAAAACCGTCTCCTGGGAATTCGGGATGTCAGAAAGGCGCGCACTATGCTGAATTTTGCCGCGTTTGTCAATGTCACCTGCCTCAAACCCACGCGGGCGTGCCATTGGCGGGCACTTGGCTTATGATCGCGCGGATTTCAAACCACCATCAATATGGACATGCATGTCGCGCAAACTGTTTAAATCCACCCTGGTAACGGGTGGCATGACCCTACTATCCCGCATCAGCGGGCTGGCTCGAGATATTATTTTTGCCAACCTCATCGGCGCCGGGTCGGGCGTGGCGGCGGATGCATTTTACGTGGCCTTCCGCATCCCCAACTTTCTGCGGCGGATATTCGGCGAAGGCGCCTTCTCCCAGGCCTTCGTGCCGGTCTTCAGCGAGCACAAGACTCGCGACTCCCACGCGGAATTGCGTGTGTTTGTCGATCGTCTGACGGGCATCCTGGCGCTGATCCTGTTCCTGGTGACCCTGGTGGGGGTGATCGCCGCGCCCATACTGGTATCGATGCTGGCGCCGGGGTTTACCGGTGAGAAGTATCAACTGACCGCACAGATGCTGCGCCTGACCTTTCCTTACTTATTTTTTATCTCCCTGGTGGCCATGGCCGCGGGCATCCTCAACAGCTATGGTCGTTTCGCCGCCGCGGCCTTTACGCCGGTATTGCTTAACGTCTGTATGATCGGTTCAGCCCTGTGGCTGGCCCCCTACATGCAACACCCGGTCATGGCCCTGGCCTGGGGGGTGTTTCTTGCCGGGGTGGCGCAGCTGCTTTTCCAGATACCTTTCCTGCTCAAGCTCGGGTTGTTGCCCAGGCCGCGCTTGGCCCGGGGGCATGACGGTGTGGCCAAGGTCTTTCGCCTGATGCTGCCGGCCATGTTTGGCGTGTCCGTGGCGCAGATCAATACCCTGGTGAATACCATGCTGGCATCGTTTCTGGTGACCGGCAGTGTGTCGTGGCTGTATTACTCTGACCGCTTGATGGAATTCCCCCTGGGGGTCTTCGGTATTGCCCTGGCGACCGTGATCCTCCCCAGCCTGTCGCTGAAACACGCCAGTGCATCGCCCGAGGAGTTCTCCCATCTTTTGGATTGGGCGCTGCGGCTGACCTTTCTCGTGGGCGCGCCGGCGACCGTGGCCTTGATGATCCTGGCGGGCCCCATGCTGGCCACCCTGTTCCAACACGGCAAATTCAGCACCGCCGATGTGGTCATGTCGACGCAGGCGCTGGTGGCCTTTTCCGTCGGCTTGCTGGGATTTATCATTATTAAGGTATTGGCCCCCGGGTTTTATGCGCGCCAGGACACCAAGACCCCGGTGCGTATCGGCATGATCTCCATGGCGGCGAATATCGTGATGAGCCTGCTGTTTGTTTCCTATCTCAAGCACGTGGGGCTGGCCCTGGCCATTTCCCTGGCGGCCTTTATCAATGCCGGGCTTCTGTACCGGGCATTGCGTTTGCAGAACATCTATCGGCCGGAACCCGGCTGGGCCACCTACTTGTTTCGGGTGGGAGTGGCCAGCGCGGTCATGGCCGGGCTGCTGTGGTGGGGGGCGGGTAACCTGACGGACTGGTTCGCCATGGCGACGCGTGAACGTATATTGCGTTTGTCTTTCTATATACTTATTGGTATGACAGTCTACGTAATGAGCCTGTGGGTGCTGGGAGTTCGACCACGCCAATTACTGCTCAAGAAGGTAGTCGGCAGGACGAGTGCCCATGACGAATAGCTCCAATATCTTCCAGATCGTGGCGCGGGACGAACCGCGCATCTTCACCCTGGCCGAGGCGCAGGCGCTGTTTCCCCTGGTGCGCAGCATCACCCAGGCGACCCACGCGGAACTGGAGCCGGTGCGCCTCAAGTTGGAGAGCATAGTGCCGACCAACCCGCTGATCCACGAGGTGGAGAAACACTACGAGGTCATCGTGCGCCGCTGGGTGGCCAAGATGGAACGCTTAGGGTTGGTGATCAAGGGCCTGTGGCTGGTGGATTTCGATACCGGCGACGGTTATCTCTGCTGGAAATTCCCCGA
>JAYUBZ010000086.1:0-4203 GCA_043740595.1 Gammaproteobacteria bacterium | reverse complement strand
CCGACCCACGCGGAAAAAATCATTCAGGCGCTGCACGCGGAGTTTCCGCATATCACCTTCGACGCCACCATCAAGATCCAGCACATCATCGACCATGCCGACGTGCTGCCGCGGCTGAAGCAGGCCGGTTGCCTTTTCATCACGAGCGCGGTGGAATCGGTGGACGACGCGGTGCTGGAGTACCTGGCCAAGCGACACACCAGCGCGGATTTCGATCGGGCCGTGGCCCTGGTGGAGCAGGCGGGCATTGCCCTGGCGCCGACGTTTGTGGCGTTTACGCCGTGGACCACCCTTGAGGGATACATCGCATTGTTGCAGCGGCTGGTGGATCTTGCGTTGGTGGAAAGCGTGCCACCGATACAGCTGGCCATACGCCTGTTGATCCCGGCAGGGTCTTATCTGCTGGAACTGCCCGGGTTTCGCGCGCGCCTCGGGGAGTTCGATCGGCAGATGCTCGGCTATCCCTGGCAACACACGGATGTCCGCGTCGACCGCCTGCAACAGGACATCCAAAAGTGGGTGGCCGAGGCGGAAGGCCAACAGCTTGCACGGCGTGAGATATTTGCCGCGATCTGGCGCCTGGCCCATGACGCCGCGGGTGTCGGTGTACCGGAACTGCCTGCCGGGGCGCTGGGTAAGCCCAGCGCCCACATGTCCGAGCCCTGGTATTGCTGTGCTGAACCCACGGACCAGCAGCTGCAGAGTTTCTGACCGACGCTTGAGTGTTGCGCCGCTTTGGGGTACACAGGCGGGAATACTAAAGAAGAGGGAGACTCCTATGCGTAGTGCTCTTTTTCTGCTCGCGTTGTTGCTGGGCAGCGCAGTATTTCCTGTCCATGCCCTGTCCAATACCGAGTTGTACGCCGTGCAAATGCCTGCCTGGGTGGAGCGCGCCGGACAGCGTGCGCCGGCGCGCGCTGGCATGCTCCTGGAGCAGGCCGATACCCTGGAAACCGGTACACAGGGCAGGATGCAAATCGGCCTGGCGGATGGCAGTCTGCTCAAGCTCGGCGAGCAGGCGCGCATTACCCTGGCAGAACTGCAACCGGCCGACAGCCCGCGCGGCGTTTTCAAAGGTCTGCTGGAGGTGGTTAAAGGTGCGTTTCGCTTTACCACCGGTGCCTTCGGCCGCAGCCAGCAACGCGACATCACCCTGCGTGTCGCGTCGCTTACCGTCGGCGTGCGCGGCACCGATCTGTGGGGGCGCTCCAACGACACGGCGGACACGGTCTGTCTTATCGACGGCAGTATCAGTGTCAAGCATGCCCAGGCGGCGGACCTGGTCATGGATCAGCCGTTGCAGTTTGTGGTGGCGCCGCACAATGCCGCGCCGCAGCCTCTGGGCCGGGTAGAAGCCGATAAACTAAAACAGTGGGCGATGGAAACCGAGCTGGAGTCCGGCACGGGGGTGACGCTGGCGACCGGTGGTTGGGCGGTGCAGCTGTCGGCGCACGCGAACCTGGACAGTGCCGCGAGCGCCCAGCAGCAGATGCGCCAGGCGGGTTATGCCGCGGAGGTGACGCAGGTACAGGTGCAGGGCAAGACCTATCATCGCCTGCGTGTGGTCGGGTTCGACACCCAGGCGGATGCCAAGGCCTTCGCCAGCAAGATACGCGGGAAGTTCGGCGCCCGTACTCCCTGGGTGGCCTTGGAGAAGGTCGACGTTAGCCGGTAGTTTCTAGGGAAGGCTAAGAATACTTGCTTGAACCGCCAAGACGCCAAGAAAATATTAAGGAAGCTCTGATTAAGTCCACTGTCATTTCGACCGAAGGGAGAAATCCAGTAACACCATGATGACGCTGAACCATCTCAATATCAGATTTCTCGCTGCGCTCGAAATGACAACTTGTTCAGGGCTTCCCTAGTCGTTGAAACCCCACACGTCTTTCAATAGTACCTGCAGGCCTTGGTATTCTTCCGGCTTGGCCGGCAGCCATTGGGCCGCTTTGAAGCGCTCGAGCACAGACAGCGTGGCCGCTGTGCCAGCAGGCGACAGCAGCGCCTGAGTGATCTTCGCACGCATCTCCGGCGAGATTTTCGGCCCGACGGTGATCGCCTGATTTGAAAATGGTTTGCTGGTGAATATCACGCGCGTGGCATGGCTTTGTCCTTCCAGGCCGGCGTAGACCTTGGCATGTATCACGGCGGCCATGCATTTCCCGCTGACCACCCCATCGTAAGAATCTTTAAAGCTGTTTGTCGCCACGATCAGCGGCTGGCGTGACGGATTGGAAAATTCATATTGCATGGTGAGGGTAGCGAGGTTGGGTGGCGCAAGTCCGCACACCGTGCGACCGGCCAGGTCAGCGAGACTCTGGGTGCGCGTATCGTCTTTTTTAACCACCACGACGAAGGACAATTGTCCAGGCAGCTTTACCAGCGGCACATGTTGCAGTTTAAGCATGCGCCAGGCGACAAAGGCCGGGCCGTCAAAGACGATGTCGTAGGCGCCTTTGCGCATGCTGCTTTGATAGGTCAGCCAGTTGGTTGGGTTGGAGTAGACGACTTTTTCACCGATGACCTTGGTGAGAAAGTTGGCGATGTTATCATAGGACTCCTCGCCCTTGGCCCCGGTTTCGCGCGGCGGCGCGGCCAGGATCAGTTCCGCTGCCGCGGGTGTCGAAGCCCCGAGGAAGGCGGTTAGCAGTAGCAGGTACTTCCAGCTGTGATTGATGTGTGTCGACATAGTTGATAGTCCTTCCCGAATAATCAAAGTGCAAAATTTCATGTAAGTAGGGCGCGGGTTATTGAATTGGCGCGGCTCCTACGTGTGCCCCTTTACGCAATATTATAGTGCACAAACTACGCCAACTTAGGCTGTTCGCTGACGCTATCCTCATTATCAGCACTGCATTTTGCAGCAAATCCCCCGCACCGCGGCAAAAGTCTTGACACCGATACGCAAATCGTAATAATAACGATTCTCATTTATATTTAAAAACAGGGGAAAGACGATGCGTAGTACGGTAATAGGGGTTTGGGTTTTGGCGATGGTAGGGGTGGCCTCACCGGCGCAGGCGGAGACCGGGCTGGAACAGAAGATCGACATCCTGGGCGATGAGGTGGATAAACTCCGTGCCCAGCTGGAAAAACAGCAGGCAAGGGGCGAGGGCGGCAAGAGCAGCATATCAACGACCGTGGGCGGTTACGGCGAACTGCACTACAACAACCTCGATAGCGGCAAGGAAATCGATTTCCATCGTTTCGTGCTGTTTGTCAGCCATCGCTTTAACGAGCGTACGCGATTCTTTTCGGAACTTGAGCTGGAGCACAGCAACACCGAAAACGGCGGTGCGGTGGAGTTGGAGCAGGCGTTCCTGGAATTCGATCTCGGTGTGAAACAGCGTGTGCAGGCCGGCCTGTTTATTTTGCCCATCGGCATCCTGAATGAAACCCACGAACCACCTGTCTTTTATGGCGTGGAGCGCAACCCCGTGGAGACAAATATCATCCCGGTGACCTGGTGGGAAGGCGGCGCCGGCATGAGTGGTGAAATCGGAGCGGGCCTGCGCTATGACGTGGCGTTGACGTCCGGCCTCAAGGTGCCAACCACGGGCAGCAATGCCTACGTGATGCGCGAAGGCCGGCAGAACGTCTCCGCCGCCAACGCCAACGATCCGGCCTACACGGCACGTCTGCGCTGGTCCGGCCTGCCCGGACTGGAGCTGGCGGCGGCCATGAATTACCAGCGCGACATCACCCAGAGCGCGGCAGGAATTGCGCCGATCAGTGCGTTGCTGACCGAGGCGCACGCAATTTACAGTCTGGGGTCATTCACCATCAAAGGCTTGTACGCCCAGTGGAAACTGGGTGCCGGTGATGCCGCTACCGGACCGGCCACGGGCCCGGCGCCGGGCAAAGACCGCCAGATGGGCTGGTATGTGGAGCCGGCGTACAAACTCAGCAGGACCTGGGGTGTATTCACGCGCTACAACGAATGGGACAATAGCGCCGGCAGCGCCAACAACACAGACAGCAAGAAACGCCAGACCAACGTCGGCGTCAGTTACTGGCCGCATCCGGCGGTGGTGGTCAAGGCCGACCTGCAGAATCAGCGGGGCGCGATCAACGACGACGGCTTTAATCTTGGCGTAGGTTATATGTTCTAAGGAAGCCCTGAACAAGTTGTCATTTCGAGCGCAGCGAGAAATCTGACATTGAGATGGTTCAGCGTCATCATGGTGTTACTGGATTTCTCCCTTC
>JAYUBZ010000085.1:0-2279 GCA_043740595.1 Gammaproteobacteria bacterium | reverse complement strand
AAGCGGCAGTCACGACACAGCTCGCGCGGAAACACCGCCTCGAATTCCAGATGGTGGCGGTTACCGGCATTGCGCAGGCTCATGTTGACCAGGTTGAGGTGCAACGGTGCCTCCCGCGTCACGTGGTCGACCCATTGCAACTCACCATCTTCAATGGCCAACTCGTTCTGCTGGAACAGCCAGTGAATAAACCCCGTGTCCGGATCCGTGGTTCCACTGACATCCGGGGCCTCCAGACCGGAGACGCGCAGTCGGCCATCGGCGAGCCGCTCGAAGGTAATGCTGGGCTGAACCAGAACGAGACTGTTAATGGCGATCTTGCCGCTCAACAAATGCAACCAGGACAGGGTAATGCGTACTTCGTCGAGCTGTATCGCCAACCGCCCGCTATCCGGTGCATAGACCTTGAAGCCGGCGATGCGCATGCCAGGGTTCAACCCATCCCAATACGGTTCGAGGGCGTCCATCTGGATGTGATAGGCGGAACGCTGGCTGAGATAGTGCTCGATTTCCGTTTTGCGCTCCGCCAAGTGCGGCAGCCACAACCGACCCACGGTATAGGCCAGCACCAACAGCACCAGGGCCACGGCGGCCAGCTGATATACCAGCCGGGCACACGGCCGCATGATGCGCTGCCATTTTTTGGACGACAGCGCGGAAACCAGCAGGCGCAGGAATTTCCCCGGGTTTTTCACGGCGTGGCTTTTGTTTTTTGACGCCTTGCGCATGACTGTATTTTGCCGTATCGCCGCACCAGGGGGTAGGGCCGCTGGTCGTGGCCCGTGATCGCTTTGCCACCGGCAAACCCGGGGCCTTAGGTGTGACCACCACACCCGTGCGACGTTCCCTGCAACCCAGGGCACGCACAGCCGCCCGCGCTACATCAACACGACATCGAATTGTTCCTGGTGATACATCGCCTCGACCTGCAGGTGCACCGGCTTGCCGATGAATTCCTGCAGCTTGACCATGCTGGCGGATTCCTCGTCCAGCAACAGGTCGATCACCACCTGCGACGCCAGCACCATATATTTGTCGGCGCCGAACTGGCGCGCCTCCCGCAGGATCTCGCGGAAGATCTCGTAGCACACGGTGAGCGGCGTCTTCAGCACACCGCGGCCCTTGCACACCGGACACGGCTCGCACAACACGTGCTCCAGGCTCTCGCGTATGCGTTTGCGCGTGATCTCCACCAGGCCGAGGGGCGACATCTCGGTGATATAGGTCTTGGTGCGATCGCGGCTCAGGGCCTTTTCCAGGGCGCGCAACACCTGGCGCTTGTGGTCTGGCTCCACCATATCGATGAAATCGATGATGATCATGCCACCGAGATTACGCAGGCGCAGCTGGCGCGCGATCACCTGGGTCGCCTCCAGGTTGGTCTTGAACAGGGTCTCTTCCAGGTTCTTGCGGCCGACATAGGCGCCGGTGTTGACGTCGATGGTGGTCATGGCCTCCGTCTGGTCGATGATCAGATGGCCGCCGGACTTGAGCAGGACCTTGTGCTCCAGGGCCTTCTTGATCTCGTCCTCGATGGAATACAGGTCGAACAGCGGCCGCTCGCCGGGGTAATACTCGATGCGGTCCTCCACCTCCGGGATAAAATCGTGGGCGAAGTCGAAGGCCTTGAGATAGGTCTCGCGCGAATCGATGCGCACCTTTTCCACATTTTCCCGCACCAGGTCGCGCATGGCGCGCATCGCCAGGACCAGATCCTCGTGCAGCAGGCTGCACACCGGCGCGGTCTGGATGCGTTCCTGCAGGGCCACCCAGGCGCGCCGCAGATAACGGATGTCGGTGGTCAACTCGTCCTCGCTCACCGCCCCGGCGACGGTACGCAGTATATAACCGCCCTGCTCGTCGCCCTTCATGGCGGCCTTCACCACATTACGCAGGCGTTCGCGTTCGGCGTCGTCTTCGATCTTCTGGGAAATGCCGATGTGTTTCGAATAGGGCATGTAGACCAGATAGCGCGCCGGCAGGGTGATATGTGTGGTGACGCGCGCACCCTTGGACCCGAGAGGGTCCTTGACCACCTGCACCACGATCTCCTGGCCGTCGCGCAGCAGTTCGCTGATGGGCGCATGCTCGCCGTTGTCGTGATGGCCGTTGGCGGTGACGGCGGTCGGCACCACACGCACGTCCGAGGCATGCAGGAAGGCGGCGCGCTCGATGCCCATGTCGATAAACGCCGCCTGCATGCCCGGCAGGATACGCGACACCTTGCCCTTGTAGATATTGCCGACGATACCGCGATGACCGGCGCGCTCGATGTGCAC
>JAYUBZ010000084.1:0-3850 GCA_043740595.1 Gammaproteobacteria bacterium | reverse complement strand
TCATTTCGACCGAAGGGAGAAATCCAGTAACACCATGATGACGCTGAACCATCTCAATGTCAGATTTCTCGCTGCGCTCGAAATGACAACTTGTTCAGGACTTCCTTAAGCAGGTGGCCACTCATCTTATGCACTCCCCCATCTCGTAGCCATTATGCGCAAGAAAATTCCGGCAATTGAACTCCGCAAGGGAATGTACGTCGCCGAACTCGACCGGCCGTGGATAGGCACACCCTTCCTATTCCAGGGATTCGAGATCACCGACGACGATCAAATCGAAGAACTCCGCCGCTGTTGTCAATTCGTCTTTATCGACACCGAGAAAGAGACACCTGACCATTCGCTGGCGCGCAAATCAACAGGCCGGACCACATCACACACACAACGCTTTTCCGAACACGACCCACTCTCCACGCTCGAATTCAAACTGCTGAAAAAGTCGGCACCCTCAGACCACGCCGAACACCGATACCGGGATGAAATCCCGCTGGAGGACGAAATCGGCAGCGCGCGTGAAGTGGAATCCCGCGGCCGCGAACTCATCTACTCCATCATGGATGACGTACGTCTTGGTCGGAGTATTGCCTCCGCTGAGGCGAAAAAAGTCGTGGCACAGCTGGTCGAGAGTGTGTTACGCAACCCGGATGCCCTCGTCTGGCTCACCCAGCTTAAGAATCAGGATGAATATACCGCCTTGCACAGTATCCGGGTGTGCATCCTGGCGCTCACCTTCGGTCGCCACCTGGAACTGCCACCCGAACACCTGAATATACTCGGCATCGGCGCGCTCCTGCACGACATCGGTAAACTCAAGATTCCGGATGAAATACTCAACAAACCCGCGCGACTCACGGACGCGGAATACACCATCATAAAAACCCACGTACCCCTTGGCGTCAAGTTACTGGAAGGCACCTCGGGTATTCCCGCGGCGGCCATCGAGGTAACGGGCCGGCACCATGAGCGCTACAGCGGCCAAGGCTACATCAGCGGTTACAGTGGCGACAGCATCGGACTATTCGGTATGATGGGCGCCATCGTCGATTGTTATGACGCCATTACCAGCGACCGTTCCTACCAGGCCAGTATCTCACCGTATGATGCCCTCGCATTGCTCTACAAGGAAAGAAACAGGGATTTTCATACCGGGCTGGTGGAGCAATTCATTCAGTGTATGGGCATCTATCCCATCGGCAGCGTCGTGGAACTGAGCAGCGGCAGCGTGGGTGTGGTGGTCTCCATCAATCGTGCTCGCCGCTTGCGACCCATGGTGGCCCTGGTGCTGAACGCCGACAAACAACCCTACACACCCTTCATCGTAGTGGATCTGTTCGCACCACCCCTCGACGGCGCCGGACGTCCCCTGGAAATAAAAAGAATCCTTCCGGCCGGCGCCTACGATATCAATCCATCCGCCTACCTGCCGATTGCACGTTAGGGAAGCCCTGAACAAGTTGTCATTTCGAGCGCAGCGAGAAATCTGACATTGAGATGGTTCAGCGTCATCATGGTGTTGCTAGATTTCTCCCTTCGGTCGAAATGACAGTGGGGACTTAATCAGAGCTTCCTTAGTGTGTTTATATTACGCTCGGGTGCTACCGGCGATGCGGATCAACCTGACTTGCTCCCGATAAAACGCGGCGCCTCGATGTGACTGAGGCATCCCCTCTCAGCCGTCTCTGTCCACTCATCCAAGGAGGAATACATGAATCTCGCCATTCGTAGTGTCGTCATCGTCACCCTACTCAGCGCCGCGACCATCACCCAGGCCGCGGACGGGTTGATCACACTGCCGAGTCCCTACGATGCCAAGACCACCATGAACCGCTTCGAATCGATCGTGCAGGAAAAGGGAATGCACATCTTCGCCCGCGTCGACCATGCCGCCGGCGCCGCCACGGTTGGTATGTCCTTGCGCCCAACGACCCTGCTCATCTTCGGCAGCCCGAAAGGCGGCACGCCACTCATGCTGTGCGCCCAGACCGCGGGCATCGACCTGCCGCTCAAGGCGTTGGTCTGGCAGGACGAGGCCGGCAAGGTCTGGCTCAGCTACAATAACCCGACCTATATCGCCAGTCGCCATGGTATCAAGCCGTGTGGTGAGGTCGTGCAGAACATGAGCAAGGCCCTCGCTGGCTTCGCGCGGGCGGCTACAAAGTAATGTGGACTCGCGCTCCCTACTTCTTATAAACCTTACGCAGAAACAAATCGTACTTGCGGCTCACAAGACGATCGAGAAATAATAGACCGTCCAAGTGGTCCAACTCATGCTGTACCGCGCGCGCCTCGTAGCCCTCACAGTCGTATTCCACCGTAGCGCCATGCACATCCCGTGCGCGCAGCCGGATGCGCTCAGCGCGCTGCACATTACCGGTGTAGTCTGGCACGGATAAGCAACCTTCGCGGCCCACGCTGCTGCCCGTTGTTTCAAGAATTTCAGGGTTGATCAGAATCAGGCGACCGTGATGCGTGCTGCCTTTACGCGGCGAGACATCCACGATGACGATGCGTTGAAAATAATTGACTTGGGGGGCGGCCAGGCCGACACAACCGGGTGCGGCATTCATCGTGTCGAGGAGATCGGCGACTAAGGTCTGAAGCCCGGCGTCGAACACCTCTACCGGTACCGAGACGCCCTTGAGACGCGCATCGGGATAATGCAGGATCGTGAGCACCGCCATGGGTGGGCGGCTAGCCGATGAGGGTGTCGATGGCCGTGAGTTGCACCTCGACGCCGCGCTTGCGCACCACGGCCAGGGCCGGCTCCAACACGGCGGCGCCGCCGGCCACATGGCCTTGCAGCAACATGATGTAGAGGGGATGGGCCTGCGTGCCACCGACCTCCGATTCGAGATCCAGGATATTCAGCCCGGCGCGGGCCAGGGCCCCGGTGACCTCCGCCACGATGCCCGCACGGTCCGCACCGTGCACCACCACCTGCACATTAGGCTGCGGGTGTTGATGCAGTTGCGCCTGGATTTCATCGATATGCACACGCAGGTCAAACTGTTCGATGGCGCCCTCCACCAGGGCGCGCAAGGTGGCGCTGCCGGCGGGGCTCTCCAGCATGAGCATGATGGTGAAATTGCCGCCCAGCCGCACCATGGAGGCCTCGCCCAGATTGCCGCCATCGCGATACAAGGCCTCGGTCAACGCGGCGACGATGCCCGGTTGGTCCGCGCCCACCAGCGTCAACATGTACCAGTGTTTCATGCGACCTCCCGCAACACTCAGTGCAACAGCGAGTGGGTGAGATAGATCAGGCCGACACCACTCAGGATGAGAACGATCTGTTGGATCGTGACATGCATCTCCAGACGCTTGTGCAATCCAGGAATAAGATCCGCCACGGCGATATAAATAAAACTCGAGGCGGCGATGGCCAGCACATAGGGAATGACGTAGTGCGCGTTGGACAAAAAGAAATACGCCAGCACCCCGCCGATCACCGTGGTCAATCCCGACAGGGCGTTGAACAGCAGCGCGCGACCGCGGCTGAAGCCGCTGTGCAGCAGGATCGCGAAGTCACCCAGCTCCTGCGGGATTTCGTGGGCCACCACGGCCAGGCTGGTGATCACCCCCAGATGGATGTTGGCGAGGAACGCCGCGGCGATGAGCACGCCATCCACCAGGTTGTGGATGCCGTCGCCGACGAGGATCAGGTAACCCGCGGCGGAGGCGCGGCTGTGCTCGGCATCGGGCGCGTGGCCTTCGCACTCGTCGGTATGGCAGTGACGCCACAGCACCATCTTCTCCAGCAGAAAGAAAACCAGCAGCCCCCCCAACACCGTGGCCATCACCTCGTGTCCGCTGCCCGCCTGTTCCAGGGCTTCGGGCAGTATGCCGAGGA
>JAYUBZ010000083.1:0-4501 GCA_043740595.1 Gammaproteobacteria bacterium | reverse complement strand
GCGTCATCTACCTCGATGCCATCCTCTATTTCGCCGGCGGGTTCATCGGCACCGGGCATCATTGGTATTGGACCGGCCAGACCAGTTTCAACATGGCCTTGAGTGCATTATTCTCCGCACTCGAGGTCGTGCCGCTGACGCTCATTACGCTCGACGCCTGGGATTTCGTCCGATTATCCCGACCCGGTTCCGACACCACGGCTGAGCAAGTGGAGGTGCCGCATAAATGGACCTTCTATTTCCTCATGGCGGTTGGTTTCTGGAACTTCGTCGGTGCCGGAATTTTCGGTTTTCTCATCAACCTTCCGATCGTCAACTACTTCGAAGTGGGCACGCTGCTCACTGTCAACCACGGCCATGCCGCAATGATGGGTGTGTTCGGCATGCTGGGTATCGGCCTCATTGTTTTCGTCATTCGACAGACCGTCAGCGAAACGTTGTGGCGGGCACTTGAAAAATATATACGGGTAGGCTTCTGGGGACTCAACGGCGGACTGATGATGATGGTGGTCATGAGCCTGTTTCCGGCCGGTGTCCTGCAACTGGCCGATGTGCTGGAGAACGGCTATTGGCACGCCCGAAGCCTGGCCTATACCGCGGGCAATCTTCCGCGATTATTGGAGTGGCTGCGCATGCCCGGCGACGTGGTGTTCATCGTCTTCGGCGTTGTACCGATCGCGATTGCCGCAGGGCGCGCTTATCTTTATGTCCGGAAGATCCGCTCGACCGCCGGCGTTGACATCATTCAGTGAGCGATGCCGCGTAATGGCGAAGAGGTAAAATGACCAAGGCCTATTTTTTCTATCTATCGCAAACCGACTCAAACCCTTACCGCATCGATGCCTCGCAGGTGGCGGCGTGTTCATCCGGCGCGGCCGCGTTGGACAGACGTCGTCGATAGCCGCTTTGCATGTTGTGTGCGCTGTCGCACGGAGCGTTTTGAGGCAGCGAGGTATAACTTCCAGGCCATGCGCCAATTGACTCCGGGTTGGAACCCAGCCTGCGCGGGGATTGGTCGTTAGCCGTAAAAAGAGTGGTAACGCTTTCCCGATTCACCGCCAGGATCATTTCACGATTTGAACGTGAGGTTGCGCTATGCCCGCAAAAGGACTTGATTCCACCGCTCTCGACGAGGCGCTACGCGCGGAGATCGCCGACATCGTTGTGCAGTGCAAACAGGCTCGGCTTAAAACGAAGTTTGTGCTACGCGATTTTCAACACTGCCAGCTTCCTGATTATCTCCCAGCAGTACAAGCATGAAACCAAAAGGCGATATTGTTCTGATCACCGGCGCCAACGGAAGAATTGGCACGGCGCTGATGCGGCGGTTGAGCAAACGCTTCGACAATGTCGTGGGCTTCGACCGCACCGCGCCAGCGCCGCCTCCCCCTGACTGCGTAAGCATACCCGTCGATATCACTTCCAATGCGAGCGTACAAGAAGGCTTGCGCGTCCTGCGCGAACACCATGGGACGCATATCGCCGCCGTGGTGCATTTGGCCGCCTACTACGATTTCCTCGGCAAGCCAAGCCCGAAATACGATGCGATCACGGTCGAGGGCACGCGACGCCTGCTGCATGGACTGCGCGCGGGTTTCGAGGTTGAACAGTTGATTTTCTCCAGCACCATGCTGGTACATCGGCCGGGCGAACCGGGCGTGTTCATCACCGAGGACTCGCCGATCGGGCCGACCTGGGCCTACCCCGAGTCGAAGGTCCGCACCGAAGCCCTCATCCGGGCGGAGCACGGCGATATTCCCGTCGTGCTGCTGCGTATCGCCGGCGTCTACGACGATCACTGCCACTCCCCGCCGCTGGCGCATCAGATTCAGCGCATCTATGAGCGGGATTTTTCCAGCCACTTGTATTCTGGCGAGACCTCGCACGGCCAGTCGTTCATACACGAGGATGATCTGCTGGACGCCATCGAACGCGCCATCGGACGTCGCTCGCAACTGCCGCCGGAAGTGGCGATCCTCCTCGGCGAACCGGAGACCCTCAGCTACGACGAACTGCAACACACGTTCCTGCGGCTGATTCACCACGCGTCGTGGGAAACACACAATGTTCCCGGACCCATCGCAAAGGCCGGCGCGTGGGTCCAGGACCACCTGCCCGGCCAGGATCCGTTCATCAAGCCGTGGATGATCGACCGGGCCAACGACCACTACGCCCTCGATGTCACGCGCGCCCGTACCTTGCTCGATTGGGTGCCCCGTCATACGCTGCGCAAAACACTGCCGAAGATGGTGACGGCATTGCAGGCCGACCCGCTTGGCTGGTACCGCGAAAACGAGCTGGAGCCACCCGCATCGTTAACCGCCAACGCCGGGTCATCCCTGCGGAAGGGTCATTCCGATCAAGCGCCACCGGCGCGCGCCCCGGCGACCCCTCCGCTAACGCGGGCAGCCGAGCCGGCCTCCGCCAGTGGCGGCGTCACTTACCGCTGCCCGATGCACCCCGAAGTGGTGCGCAGCGAACCGCGCAGTTGCCCCAAGTGCGGCATGCCACTGGTGCCGCGCGCAGCACCGATGGTGCACGCGGCCGCACATCCCGACATGCTGCTCGACGCGCATCGGAAAATGCTTTGGCCGCACTATGTGAATTTAATGCTGGGGCTGTGGCTGTTGGCCGGCCCGTTTTCCCTGGGTTATCTGAGCCACTTCGTCCCCGACGCCAATGTTTTGCGCGTGATGGTCGAGCGCGGGTTGCCATCGTTCGAGCTGCGCAATTTGGCGATGTTGTGGAGCGATATCATCAGTGGCATTTTGGTGGTGACCTTCAGTGCGTTGTCCGCCAACGCGTCGCGTCGCTACCCTTGGGCGCAGTGGGCCAACGCCGCAGTCGGTTTCTGGCTGTTGTTTGCACCGTTGGTATTCTGGACGCCGTTACCGGAAGCCTATGCCAACGCCACCCTGGTCGGCGCGCTGGTGATTGCGTTTTCGGTGTTGATCCCCATGATGCCGGGCATGAGCATGGCCGGCATGATGGACAAATCGGAGATCCCGCCGGGTTGGGCCTATACACCGGCAAGCTGGCTACAGCGCATGCCGATCGCGGTGTTCGCCATCATCGGTTTTTTTATCGCACGCCATATGGCGGCGTACCAGCTCGGCTACATCGACCGCGCCTGGGACCCATTCTTCGGTGCCGGCACGCAGACGATCATCACCTCCGACATGTCCAAGGCCTGGCCGATTCCCGATGCCGGCCTCGGCGCCGTGGCCTATATGCTCGAACTGCTGATGACTTTTATGGGCGGTAAACAGCGTTGGCGGAGCATGCCGTGGATGGTGCTGGCGCTGGCTATCCTGGTCCTGCCACTCGGCATCGTCAGTATATTCTTCGTCATCATTCAGCCCATCGTGATCGGCACCTGGTGTACGCTTTGCCTGATAGCCGCGTTGGCGATGTTGCTGATGATTCCCTACTCGCTCGACGAATTTGTCGCCATGGGCCAATTTCTGCTCGACGCGCACAGGAAAGGCAAACCATTCTGGCGCACCTTCTGGATGGGCGATGCGATGGAAGGCGGCAGCGCCGACGCATCCAAAGGCCTTCTTGGAACGATGAGCGAAGACATCGCACAGGGCGCGCGTGGCATGACCTTTCCGGTCGTGCTGTTGTTCAGCACCGCCATCGGCGTCTGGCTCATGTTTACGCGCCTCACCCTCGGAAACTCCGGCACCCTGGCCAACAGCGATCATCTGGTCGGTGCATTGGTGGTAACGTTCTCCATTATTGCTTTTGCCGAGGTGGCGCGCAGCGTGCGGTTCATCAATATCGCGTTCGGGGCATGGCTCATCGCCGCACCGTGGCTGCTGGAAGGTGCGGCGTCGTCGCTGGCGGCCTGGAACGGCGTCATCAGCGGAACACTGCTGATTGCATTGGCACTGCCGCGCGGGCCGGTCAAGGATTCCTATGCGGGTTGGGATCGATATGTGGTTTAGCGGTCGCGTTTCGTCCTGGCGATCCTTATAAAACAAGCGATACGACTGAGCAAGCATGGCCCAATACGATCGGCATAAATTTAAACGCTGTGTTCAATTGTAGGAGGACGGTTTTAGTTTCCTCGCTTACGATGACAATTCATTTGTAACAGGCACTACTTTAGCGACGTGCCGAATTCCTGAACGAATAGGCAAACACTCTGAGGAACCAGACGACATGCACACGAAATCACAGGTCTACCTCGTGGGTGGCGGTATCGGATCCCTGGCCGCCGCCGCCTTCATGATCCGCGACGGCGGTTTGCCTGGCGCAAATATTTCGATCCTCGAAGCGGTGCCTGTCATGGGCGGAAGCCTGGACGGCGCCGGGGAGCCCATGGGCGGGTACTCGATACGCGGCGGACGCATGTTGACAACCGACAACTACGAATGCACCTGGGATCTTTACAAATCGATCCCCTCATTGAACAACAAAGGCAAGACGGTATTCGACGAAACCGTGGAATTCAATGAGAAGCACAAGTCGCATTCGATGGCGAGGCTGGTTGACC
>JAYUBZ010000082.1:0-4926 GCA_043740595.1 Gammaproteobacteria bacterium | reverse complement strand
GGATATAGCGCATGACCGAACCGACCAACACCCCCCCACCGTATCACAGCAGAACGAAATGCCCTTCGCCATCGTCGCCGGCGAGAACATGATGCAGATGCCGCAGGATCTGTACATCCCGCCGGACGCCCTGGAGATCATCCTCGAGACCTTCGAGGGTCCGCTGGATTTGCTGCTGTATCTGATCCGCAAGCAGAACCTCGACATCCTCGATATCCCCATCGCCGAGATCACCCGTCAGTACATGGTGTATGTCGAGCTTATGACCACGGTGCGTCTGGAGCTGGCCGGCGAGTATCTGGTGATGGCGGCGATGCTGGCTGAGATCAAATCGCGCATGCTGTTGCCGCTCCCCGTCGAAGTGGAAAACGCGGAAGAAGATCCGCGCGCCGCGCTGGTGCGCCGCTTGCAGGAGTACGAACGCTACCGTCAGGCGGCGGGGGATATCGACGAGCGCCCGCGTGTCGGGCGCGAGGTGCATCTGACGTTGGTGGAATGCGACAAGCCGCCGGTCAGGCGCGTCGAACCCAACGTCTCCCTGTTCGAATTGCTGGATGCCTTCCGCGGCGTGCTGCAGCGCGTCGAAATGAGCCGCCACCATCGCGTGCTGATGGAGGCCTTGTCGGTGCGCGAGCGCATGACCCAGGTGTTGGCGCGCCTGAATGGCGACATCTTCGTCAGTTTTGAAACGCTGTTCGATGTCACCGAGGGCAAGATGGGTGTCGTGATTACCTTCATGGCGGTACTTGAGTTGCTGAAGGAATCCATGCTGATCCTGGTGCAGAACGAACCCTATGCCCCAATACACGTAAAGGCGGTTGCCTGATGACTGAAACGACACCCGAAAACGAGAACGCCAGTGCGAGTGACGAGCAGGCCGTGGCATTGGCATCCAATCCTGAATTGAAGAACATCATCGAGGCGGCGCTGCTGGTGGCCGGCCAGCCGCTGACCATCGACAAGATGCTGGGACTGTTCCCGGACGACTCGCGCCCCGCGCGTGACGACATCCGTACAGTACTCGCGGAGCTCGGCGAGGATTGCGCCGGGCGCGGCGTGGAGTTGATGCAGATCGACAATGCCTGGCGCTTCCAGAGCAAACAGAAGTACGCCGAATGGCTGCAGCGCCTGTCGGAAGAGCGCCCGGTGCGTTATTCGCGCGCGCTGTTGGAGACCCTGGCCATCATCGCCTACCGCCAGCCGGTGACGCGCGGCGAGATCGAAGACATCCGCGGCGTGGCGGTGAGTTCCGAAATCATCAAGACCCTCCTGGGCCGCGAATGGATCCGCCAGATCGGTACGCGTGACGTGCCGGGCCGGCCGGCCCTGTATGGCACCACCCGCGGCTTCCTCGAACACTTCAACTTAAAGAGCCTGGACGCGCTGCCACCCCTGGCGGAATTGCGCGACATCGAGAAGATCGCCGCGGAAATGAATTTCTCCCTACCCATGGACGGAGAACCGCCGGTGGGCGAGGGCGCACAGGCGCATATGGCCATCGAAACCGATAGCGAGTCCGACGACGATGACGTCTCCGAGGAAGGTTCCGCCCATCGGTCCACCCGGCCCGCGGGCGATACCGATGTCAGCGACGAGTCGGTGAATGAAGCCGTCGCCGCCGATCCGGGCGCGGCCGCAGAACATCTGTGAGCGGGAAAAAATCCGCGCCGCGCGGTCGGCGCGCAGCGTCCTCCCTCCGCCATCAAGACCCCAGATCTCGGGCGGACACGCAGGCTAAACCAGGCCGCGCGAACGTCACACAGCGTAAGCCGTCCGCCAGTGCCAAGCGCCCATCCCGTGGCCTGCGCCGGCCGGCATCCCCCCCGCCCGACAACGAACTACCGGCCGTGGTCGCGACCGCGGAAAAACTGCAAAAGGTCCTGGCGCGCGCCGGCATCGGCTCGCGGCGCGAGATGGAGCGCTGGATCGAGGAGGGGCGTATCCACGTGGACGGTGCCCCGGCCAATCTCGGCCAGCGCGTGCTCCCGGGTCAGGACATTCGCGTGGACGGCCAGTCCTTGTCCGCCGGCGCCGCCCACGGCAGCGCGCGCCGCATCCTTATCTACCGCAAACCCGAAGGCGAGATGTGCACCACCGTCGACCCGGAGGGCCGCCCCACCATCTATGATCATCTGCCGCGCCTGCGTAACGGCCGCTGGATCGCCGTCGGCCGTCTCGACTTCAACACCCAGGGATTGCTGCTGCTGACCACGGACGGTGAACTCGCCAACCGCCTGATGCACCCGAGCAGCGAGATCGATCGCGAGTACGCCGTGCGCGTCCTCGGCAACGCGGACAAGGAAATTCTGGACCGGCTGCGGGAAGGCATCGAACTGGAGGACGGCCTGGCGAAATTCGATACCCTGGTGGATGTGGGCGGTGAAGGCGCAAACCACTGGTATCACGTCACGCTGAAGGAAGGGCGCAATCGCGAGGTGCGACGCCTGTGGGAAGTGGTCGGCCTCAAGGTGAGTCGTTTGATCCGCGTGCGCTATGGCATGGTGACCCTGCCGCGCGGCCTGCGCCCCGGGCGCTGGCAGGAAATGGACCCGAAGACCGCGAAGCAACTGCTGAAGCTCGTCAACATGGAAGTCGAGACACCGGAACCCGCACCGACGCGCGGACGCGCGCCCCTCGCGGGCAGCGCCCACGCCGCACGCAAGGCCGCTGCCGTGCCCCGCATCAGCCGTCCGCCGCGCACTGCGCGCCTGCCGGCACGCACTGCCAAACAGGCCAAGCGCAAGGAATGAAAGGGTTCAGTGGCGAATGGCACTTACCTCTTAAGGTCACTAGCACACAGGTATCCACCCACTCTGTCATGGCGAGGCAACCCACCTTCCTCAACGTTTACAAAAAACTCCACGCCACCCACGGCCCGCAGGGCTGGTGGCCGGGCGACAGCGCCTTCGAGATCATGGTAGGTGCGGTGCTCACACAAAACACCGCTTGGACGAATGTGGAAAAGGCCATCGCCAATCTCAAACGCGCCCGCGCCCTCACGCCGCAGAAAATACTGGCCGCACCCAAGGCAACGCTGGCCGCCTGGCTCAAGCCTTCAGGCTATTTCAATGTGAAGGCGAAACGCCTGCGCGCGTTCTGCAATTGGCTGCTGGAGCAGGGCGGGGTAAAGAAGCTCGCAAAAATTCCTACGCCGGAACTGCGTGCTGCGCTATTGTCGGTGCACGGTATCGGTCCGGAGACCGCCGATGACATACTGCTCTATGCCTTTGACCGGCCGGTGTTCGTGATCGACGCCTACACCCGGCGCATCTTCAGTCGCCTCGGCCTGATCGACGGCAAAGAGCAGTATGAAGTGTTACGCGGGCGATTTGAGGCTGCGCTTAAAACCGATACCCAGCTGTTTAACGAATACCATGCGCTGATTGTACTGCACGGCAAGGACACCTGCCGGACTAAGCCGCAGTGCGGCAGATGCTGTTTTGTGCAGACCTGTGGTGCCTCCGTTGTATCCAGCCTCACAACCCCCTTGGCGGAAAAAAGGCGGGTAGGCCGGGCTTGATTTTGGGCTAGGACGCGACAGTCTGCGTGCCTGGCGAATGCAAATAGGAGATGCAAGACCATGCTTGAACTAAGACCCACGTGTGAACACTGCAATAAAAAACTGCCACCCAATTCCCTCGAAGCCATGATTTGCACATTCGAGTGCACCTTCTGCAAGACCTGTGTGGAGGAAATCCTGGGCAACGTCTGCCCCAACTGCGGCGGTGGTTTCTGTCCGCGTCCCATACGACCGGCCACGAACTGGAAGGGCGGTGATTTTTTGGGCGCCTATCCCGCCAGCACCAAGGTAAGACACAGGCCTGTCGATCGCAGCGCGCATGAGCAATTCGCTGCACCGATTAAGCGCCTCGCGCCAGAACAGCGGTGAATGCAGTGGCCCCGGTATTCAATCCGCACGCGTATAAAATACACAGCGTTATTTCATAGCAGGTAGTAAAGATGAGCAATGAAACGAATAGTTTAGATCAGCCGATAGGTGCGTTGGTAACGGACTGGAAGCCACCCGCGCTACCGTCGGCTGAATCCATGCAAGGCCGATTCTGCCGACTGGAGGTTTTGAATCTTGACTGCCATGCACGCCAGCTCTACGAAGCCAATGCGCTGGACAGCGCGCACCGCAACTGGACATATCTTCCCTATGGTCCGTTTAGTGGCTACGAGGATTACCATGCCTGGCTGGGCCAGTATGCAGGACGCACTGACCCATTATTTTTTGCTATCATCGACCAGGCCTCCGACAAAGCGCTGGGGCTCGCCAGTTATATGCGCATCGATACGCAGAATGGTTCCATCGAGGTCGGTCATCTGAATTTCTCGCCGTTGCTACAGAAAACCCCGGCCGCCACCGAGGCCATGTACCTGATGATGGAAAAGGCATTTGGCCTTGGCTACCGCCGCTACGAGTGGAAGTGCAACGCGCTCAATGCCCCTTCGCGCCGGGCTGCACAGCGGCTGGGTTTTTCTTTCGAGGGCGTGTTCCGCCAGGCTGCGGTCTCCAAAGGCAGGAACCGTGACACGGCGTGGTATGCCGCCATCGATCAGGAATGGCCCGCACTGCGCAGCGCCTATATGCAGTGGCTTGCATCGTCCAATTTCGACGCGAGCGGTCGACAGCGGGTAGCGTTATCGACACTGACGGCACCGATACTCAAGCAGTGTGGGTAGGTGCTCGACCAGCACGCAGTGGCTGATCGCGCTTGCCGCGATTTGGCTGACGCTGGCGCTCTGGGTGGATAGTCATAGCATCAAGCCTGTACCCCGGTTTTTCACGCCGCAGCGCGGTTGTCATAGTGTGTCTATGACTAGGGAAGCTCTGATTAAGTCCCCACTGTCATTTCGACCGAAGGGAGAAATCCAGTAACACCATGATGACGCTGAACCATCTCAATGTCAGATTTCTCGCTG
>JAYUBZ010000081.1:0-2902 GCA_043740595.1 Gammaproteobacteria bacterium | reverse complement strand
TGGGGCGTGATTTCATCGCGGTGTTGCGTGCCTTTCTGTTCGACGCTGGCGAAACCGGCGCCGATCTCCACCGCTTTCACCGCGTTGATGCTCATGAGGGCATGGGCGATATCCGCATCCAAGCGGTCGAAGACCGGTTCGCCCAGTCCCAGGGGCACATTGCTGGCCACCACGTTGATGCGGGCACCGATGGAGTCCCCCTCCTTGCGCAGGGCGTCCATGTAGTCCTCAAGCTCCGCCACCTTGCCGGGGTCGGGGCAGAAAAACGGATTGCGCTCCACCTCGTCCCAATCGAGTTTGTCGATACGTATGGGACCGAGCTGCGCCAGGTAGCCGCGGATCAGCACATGGTAACGTTCACGCAGATATTTCTTGGCGATGGCGCCCGCCGCCACGCGCATGGCGGTCTCGCGCGCCGACGAGCGCCCGCCGCCGCGATAGTCCCGCAGGCCGTATTTTTGCTGGTAGGTGTAATCCGCATGACCCGGGCGGAAGCGGTCGGCAATCTTGGAATAATCCTGCGAGCGCTGGTCGGTATTGCGTATCAAAAGACCGATGGGTGCGCCGGTGGTGCGTCCTTCGAATACGCCAGACAGGATTTCCACTTCGTCCGCCTCGCGCCGCTGGGTGGTGTGGCGCGACTTGCCCGGCTTGCGCCGGTCGAGGTCATGCTGCAAGTCGCTGGCCGCCAGCAGCATGCCCGGCGGGCAACCATCGACGATGCAGCCGATGGCGGGGCCGTGGCTCTCGCCAAAGCTGGTGACGGTAAAGAGTTTGCCTAGGGAATTTCCGGACATGGCGGCATGGTAATGAATAAACGCGCGCGGCGACAGCTCAACTTGGGATCAAGTGCGACGCGGCGCGAAATTCAGAACCCCTCCTTGTGTGCGGTGTTCAGGGCGCCCAACAAAACATGGAACGGGATGCGCGAACGCCACTGACGCACCAGGGGCATAAAGGGCAGATCCTGCTTGTCGCCAAACTTGTGCGTGCCGGCCACCACCTCCGCGCGCAATGTCTGCAGGGCTTGGGTGAGTTCCAGATAGACCGGCATTTGGCTGGCAAACTCCGCGATGCCGGCGTCCTCTTCTTCCGCGCAGCGTATCAGGTCTTCCATCTCGAAGATCGCCTGGTCCAGCAGCTCCAGATAGTCCTCGGTGGTTTTCGGTTGATACATGCCTGCTCCTGAATTGACACAATGATTGCCCAGTTTAACGGGTCGGAAAACGAATATCCACGATGTCCGTCCTGGATCAGGGTGCGACGTCGACCAGCGTGGCGGATTGCGCAAAGAACCATGCCACACCGAACCCGGCCATGAACGACCGATGCACCCGTATCAGTGGGCTATCCGCAAAGCGCGTGCCGGACAGATCGTCATAACGCGCGAAGGTACCGAACCAGAAACCGTTGAAGCGCTTGCTCAGCGCCAGGGTCAGGCGCGCGCCGCTGTAACCGGCGCGCGCATCGTAGGCCGGGCGTGTGGGCGTGGCGAAGACCGGATCAACCTGATAGTAGTAGTCATGATTCCTCTCGCTGGCATACAACGGCCCAATGGCTACGCCGAAATTCCACCCGCCCTGCGGCCCGATGTTCTTGATATCCAGATTGAGATGCGGGTTGAACACCCAACCGGCGCTGTTCACATGGGAAAAGTTCGTGGCAAACACCGCACGCAGGGGCAAACGCAATTGCACCACCGTGTCCGCGGCACAGCTATGCCACAAGCAGACCTCCAGGGACGGGCCAACCTCGACGGTGGGATCCAGATCCGGCATACCGGCGCGTGCCGTGTTTTTGCGGCTCTTGGCCGGAACACCGGCATCAAAACTGAGGTCGAGCCTGACGTTCTCGGTGCGCAGCAATCGTCCATAAATGCCGGAACGATCCACCCGCAGAACCTTACCGCGATAGACTATATAAGGTACCGGCAGGAGATAGCCGCGCTGTTCATCGGAACCACGATAATCCGGCGCCGTGAGGCCGCCGAATCCAAATCCCAGCTCCCACAACGGTTGCGTCTCGGCGAGCGCGGACAGCGGCATGCCCATCACCAGCACGAGGGTCAACCCCCACCCAAATCGCTGCATTAATCTTACCCTCATTATTATCGATGTCGCGGCGACAGCCAAAAAAAACCAGTCGGCGCGTGTCGCGCGCTACGCGGCACGCCCCACGCATGCCACGAACCCGCTGCATTGTAACTGTATTCCGCACCCGGGGCACAACCCCAGGGAACCTCTGAACAAGCCACCTCGCTATGACCTCGTAGGGTGGGCATCGCCCACCACACGGGGCGTCGATATATTCCGCTGGGTGGGCAATGCCCACCCTACTCGCCTGACCCAGCCGCTGTGCGGCCGGGAGGTTAGCGCATCATTTACATACAGCGTCATTCGATTATAGTAAAAGCACGACAGGGGCTGGACCTCTGCCCATCACCGGATTCCGGGAGGCCGTCGGAAAATCAGCGGCGGGTGTCGCCGCACCAGCACCTGCGGCAACCAGCGTAAAGCGAGTTATGCCAAAGAAATGCAAAAAAACAGCGCGCCGTACGCCGCCCCGTGGCTGGTCAACCTGGCCAAAAGAAAAACTCCTGGATCTGCGCGTGCGTGACCTGGGTCTGCGCATCAACGGCAGCGAACTCAAACCACGACTGCGCCAGCTGCACGGCGAGTTGCAACGACGCGGCTTTGTTTTCCGTCCGCACTTCTGGCTGTCGGATGAATGGTACTGTCCGGATGGCGTCCCGGGTATCGCCATTCCGTTTTACCTGGCGCACCCGCGCCTGAAGAGACTTGAACGCGACTTCATGCTGGAAGTGGAAGGTGGTTCGCAGGAGGCCAGCATGCGCCTGCTGCGTCACGAAACCGGCCACGCACTGCTGAATGCCTACCAGCTG
>JAYUBZ010000080.1:0-2099 GCA_043740595.1 Gammaproteobacteria bacterium | reverse complement strand
CTGCGCTTTATCCACCCTACATTTCCGAATTTGTAGAGGCTCCTTAATGTAAACAGTGGATGCGCAGGGTACACGGCTACAAGCTGGTGAGTTCCTGGTATCCAGACGTTAAATCTACTTAGGGTTGCTCCATGCCATTCATTCCCCACACCGACACCGACGTCGAGCAAATGCTCAAGACCATCGGCGCCGGAAAAATCGAAGACCTGTTCGCCGAGATCCCGGCGAACCTGCGCACCGGTGAACTCAAGCACGTGCCACCCGGCATGACGGAAATGGCCATCACGCGCCTGATGCAGGAACGCGCCGAGGCCGATGGCCGTTATCTCAACTTCATCGGCGCCGGCGCCTACGAGCATCACATTCCCGCGGCGGTCTGGCAGATCGTCAGTCGCGGCGAGTACTACTCCGCCTACACGCCGTACCAGGCCGAGGCCAGCCAGGGTACGTTGCAGCTGCTGTACGAATACCAAACCATGATGGCCAGCCTCACCGGCATGGACGTGTCCAATGCTTCCCTCTACGACGGCGCCTCGGCCCTGGCGGAGGCGGTGCTCATGGCGGTGCGCGCCCACAAGCAAGGCATGCGCATCCTCATGCCCAAGACGGTGCATCCCCTCTATCGCAAAGTGGTGCACGCCATTGTGCGCAACCAGAAGATCGACCTTATCGAGGTTGATTACGACAGCAAGGGCGGGCACACCAGCCGCGCCGCGCTGGAGCAGGCCTATACCAGCGAGTGCGCGGCCCTGGTGATTCCACAGCCGAACTTCTTCGGCGTGCTGGAAGAGGTGGATGTCCTCACGGATTGGGCCCACGCCAAGGGCATGCTGGTGATCGGCTGCGTCAACCCGATGGCGCTGGCCTTGCTCACCCCGCCGGGCGCTTGGGGCAAGAACGGCGCGGACATCGCCGTGGGCGAAGGCCAGCCATTGGGCGTGCCGTTGTCCTCCGGCGGGCCGTATTTCGGTTTCATGGCGTGCAAGCAGGCCTTGGTACGCCAGATGCCCGGGCGCATCATCGGCCGTACCTTGGATAAAGACGGCAAACCGGGTTTCACCCTGACGCTGCAGGCGCGGGAACAACACATCCGCCGTTCCAAGGCGACGTCCAACATCTGCACCAACCAGGGTCTGCTGGTCACAGCGGCGACTATTTATATGTCCCTCGTGGGACCGACGGGTTTAGCGCACACCGCGGCCCAGTGCCATGCCAACACCAATGAGTTACTCGCACGCTTCACCGCCACCGACTACGCCGAACGCGTTTTTGACCGGCCGGTGTTTCACGAGGCGGTAGTGCGTCTTACCTCACCGGTGGGCGATGTATTGCGGGCCATGGAGGCCCAGGGCATCATTGCCGGTTACAGCTTGACGCAAGACTATCCGGAATTGGGCGAGTCGTTGTTGCTGTGTGTCACTGAAACACGCACCAGTGCCGATATGGACAAATACATCGAGCACGCGCAACGAATCTTAAGCAAGCGCCGGCTGGACCCGCCGTGCGCGACAAAAATGTAAATTCATCATCACCGGCAGCATAACGAACAATACAAGGAGCATGACATGGCCAAGATCACTCTGAAAGGCAGCGCAATCAACACCAACGGCGAACTCCCCAAGACCGGCGGCGCGGCACCGGATTTCAAGCTGACCACCGCGGATCTCGCGGATGTGACACTGGCGGCTTATAAGGGCAAGAAGAAGCTGCTGAATATCGTGCCGAGCCTCGACACCGGGGTGTGTGCCACCAGCACCAAGAAATTCAACGACCACGCGACGAAACATCCCGACACCGTGATACTGATCATCTCCGCCGATCTGCCCTTTGCCATGGGCCGTTTCTGCGCCGCGGAGAATACCAAGAATGTCGTGACCCTCTCCATGATGCGCGACCGCCACTTCGCCAAGGACTATGGCGTGCTCATGACCGACGGCCCGCTGGCGGGCATCACCGCGCGCGCCGTGGTGGTGTTGGACGAGAATAACAAAGTGGTCTACACCGAGCTGGTGCCGGAGATCACCCAGGAGCCGAATTACGACAAGGCGATCGCGGCGCTAAAATAGTAAGCGTAGGGTGGATTATACCCAGAGGGCACG
>JAYUBZ010000079.1:0-1577 GCA_043740595.1 Gammaproteobacteria bacterium | reverse complement strand
GTGATCTTCAAGGACTGGCGGCTGCTCAAGGCCGAGGCCCTGGTCATCGGCAAGCTGCGCCAGATCGGCACGGATAAATACCGCGCGGAGTTCCGCCTGTACGACGTGTTCAAGGAAACGCAGCTGGCGGGATATGAATTCGACGTGCCCGCCAGCGGTCTGCGCATGGTGGCGCATCAGTTCAGCGACATTATTTTCGAGAAGCTCACGGGCGAGCCCGGGGTGTTCAATACGCGCATCGCCTACATCACTAAAGAAGGAGTCCCGCGGCACGGCGTTATGTTCCGCCTGCAGGTGGCCGATTCCGATGGGTATAATCCCATTACCATACTCAGTTCCACCGAGCCGCTCATGTCGCCCGCCTGGTCGCCGGATGGCAAGCGCTTGGCCTATGTCTCATTCGAAAAGAAACGCACCATGCTTTTCGTGCAGAATGTCACGGACAGTAAGCGCACCTTGATCGCTGAATTCAACGGTATTAACAGTGCACCCGCCTGGTCGCCGGACGGGACGCGTCTGGCGCTGACCCTGTCAAAAGACGGCAACACCGAAATTTATGTCATGCGTCTCGCCGATCGCTCGCTCACGCGCATCACCAACAATCCGGCCATCGACACCGAGCCCGCGTGGTCGCCCGATGGTCAGTACCTTATATTCACTTCCGCACGCAGTGGTGGGCCACAGATTTTCCGTGTCAGCGCCCAGGGCGGCACGCCTCAGCGTCTGACGTTCGAAGGTGATTACAATGCGCGCGCGTCCTACTCACCCGATGGCCGGATGCTGACGCTGATCACCCGTGCGGCGGGCGCCTACCACACTGCGGTGCTGGATCTCAAGACCGCAGCGCTCCAGATCCTGACCGATACCACCCTGGACGAATCACCGAGTTTTGCCCCCAACGGCCGGATTATTTTATATGCGACCATCGTCCAGGGGCGCGGGGTCTTGGCCTCGGTGTCTTCCGATGGACGCGTGCGTCAGCTGTTGAAACTGCAGGATGGTGACGTGCGTGAACCCGCCTGGTCACCGTTTAACCGATAAATTCAACTACCACTGAAAGGAGTAACAGCATGAAGAACAAAACACTGTTGGCATTGTTAGTTGTACTGGGTCTGGGTCTGGCGGGTTGTGCCAGCCAGAATGAAACCAAGCCGGCCGCAGTCACCGATGGCGGCCAGGGTGCCGAGACCTCCGGTGCCGGTGGGCAGTCCAGTGCCACGGGCACGGCCCTGGATAGCGGCAAGGCCTCGAACGCCGATCTGCTGAGCAAGCGTCGCGTCTACTTCGCCTTTGACAGCAGCGCCGTGGATGACGAAAGCCGTAGCATCATCGAAGCGCATGCCGCCTACCTCGTCGCCCATCCGCAGACCAAGGTGGTGCTCGAAGGCAATACCGATGAGCGCGGTACCCGTGAGTACAACCTGGCCCTGGGCGAGCGTCGCGCGCAGGCGGTGGAGCGTATGATGCGTACCCTGGGCGTGGCCGCAGACCGCATCAAGGCCACTTCTTATGGTGAAGAGAAGCCGGTGGCCACGGGTCATGATGAGGCGTCCTGGCGCCTGAATCGTCGCGTCGAG
>JAYUBZ010000078.1:0-4199 GCA_043740595.1 Gammaproteobacteria bacterium | reverse complement strand
GAAATCTGACATTGAGATGGTTCAGCGTCATCATGGTGTTACTGGATTTCTCCCTTCGGTCGAAATGACAGTGGGGACTTAATCAGAGCTTCCCTAGGTGAAGCAAGATCAGCGGGCTGGCAGGAACTGTCCCAGCCGGCGCACGCCTTCCTGCAGCCGCTCCAGTGTGTTGGCGTAGGAAATCCGCACGTGTCGCTGCGGCTGGTAGTCACCGAAATCCAGACCCGGTGTAATCGCTACACCCGCCTGCTCCAGTAGCTCGAGGCAGAAGGCCTGGCTGTCGTCGGTAAACCGACTGGTATCGGCATACAGATAGAATGCACCCTGGGGCGTCAGCGGAATCATGAAACCCAAGGCGCGCAGCGCCGGCAGGAGAAAATCACGACGCTCTCGGAATACCCCACGGCGTCGTTGCAACTCCACCTCCACCTCGGGGCCGAAGGCCGCGAGCGCGGCGTATTGCGCCGGCGTGCTGGCCGCCAGGAAAATATTCTGCGCCAGCCGATCGATCTCCGGCACATACTCCAAGGGCGCCACCAGCCAGCCCAGCCGCCAGCCGGTCATGCCGTAATACTTGGAGAAACTGTTAACGACAAACACGTCTGGTGAGTGGTTGAGGGCGCTCACGGCGGCGTCGCCATAAGTCAGTCCGAGATAGATCTCGTCCACGATCACGCGCCCATCGAGCCCGGCGACGACGCGCACGATCTCTGCCATTTCGCTCGTCGCCACCAGCGTGCCCGTAGGATTGGAGGGTGAGGCGATCAGCACCGCGCGCGTCCGCGCTGTCCAGTATTGCCGCACCAGCTCGGCGCTGAGCTGATAGCCGGTGGTCGCATCCACCGGGATGAGGCGCGCCACACCCTCGAACAGCCGCACGAAATGCCGGTTGCAGGGATAACCCGGATCCGCCATCAGCACCTCGTCACCGGGATTGATGAGCACACCGAAGATCAGCTGCAGGGCGCCGGATGCCCCGGGCGTCACCACCACCCTGCCCGCCTCCGGCCGCGCCTCCGGTCCATAGCTGGCCGCGATGGCGGAACGCAGTTCCGGCAGGCCGAGGGCCGGCGTGTAGTGGGTGTGACCCTGCTGCAATGCCTCGATGCCGGCCTGCACGATCTGCGACGGCGTGGGAAAATCCGGCTCGCCGATTTCCATGTGGATGATGGATCGTCCCGCGGACTCCAGCGTGCGCGCCCGTGCGAGGATGTCCATCACATGAAACGGCGCGATGCGGGACATGCGCGTGGCGACGTGTTTCATCTTCCTCCCTTGGCAATAGTGATCCTGCTCAAATCCTACGACCCGAGTGCGAGTGCAACTGCAGCGCCAAGGCGAGATCGAACACGCCGTGGGTAGTCGAGGCACCACCCGCTAGCCGCGTAAACGGCTGCCCCGCTTCGCCCAGATGGTCCAGCACCAGGACAGCACCGGTGAAATCGTGCTCACGGGTATAGTCGTTCACGGTGATCACCGTCTCGATACCAGCGGCGCGCGCGGCGCGCAGGCCGTTTTCCGAATCCTCAAACGCCAGACAGTCCGTGGGCGCCAGACCCATCTGCGTCAGGGCGTAATTAAAAATATCCGGTGCCGGTTTTTTTGCCGGCACCACATCGCCAGCGGCGATGACCTCGAACCAACCCGCGGCGTCCGCCGATAAGGCGTGCTGCAGGAGTGCCGTCACATTGGCCGGCGTGGTGGTCGTGGCGATGGCCAGGCGCATGCCCCGGCTGCGGGCCTCGCGCAACAGCCGCTCGACGCCAGGGCGCAACGGGATCCCGCCGCGCGCCAGAAGTGCTGCGTAGTGTCGGGTCTTGGCCGCATGCAGGCGCGCCACCAGCGCAGGGAAATCCGCCGGCGGGCGGTAGTCCGGGCGGTAGCGCTCAACATAAAACTTGATCCGCTCCTTGCCGCCCGTCACCGCCAGTAATTCACCATACAGCGCCACATCCCAGTGCCAATCCATTCCCGCCTCGGCGAAGGCCAGGTTGAACGCCGGGCGATGTCCGTCCCGCTCGGTGTCGGATAAAGTACCGTCTACGTCGAATATCAGGGCTTTCAGCGGCATAATTTATAGGGTGGTTCCAATCGTCCAAAGAGTGTGTATTATCGCCCAAACGCTGTGCCCGCGAAATGGTACATTGTTTGCATGGAAAACTTCTTGCGCCCTACCCCCTTTTTCTGGTATAGATGCGCGCTTGATTTTTTTCTCACCGATCACGCCGACCTCGTGCAGGAGTAGATGAATGCCGGTTAGCAAGAAAAAAGATAACGCCAGCCCCCAAATCCACGGGATCAAACCCTATGTGGAGAAGAAGGGCGAGAAGTACATGAACAAACGCATGCTGGATCACTTCCGCGAGATCTTGCTCGCCTGGAAACAGGAACTGCTGGAAGAAGTCACGCGCACCGTGCACAGCATGCAGGATGAAACCGCCAACCACCCTGATCCAAATGATCGCGCCAGCCAGGAAACCGATATGTCCCTGGAACTGCGCAGCCGCGACCGCGAACGCAAGCTGATCAAGAAGATCGAGGAAGCCAACGCGCGCATCGACACCGGCGACTATGGCTTCTGCGAAACCTGCGGTGTTGAGATCGGTGTGCAACGCCTCGAGGCACGCCCCACGGCCACCCTGTGCATCGACTGCAAAACCCTCGACGAGATCCGCGAGAAACAGATGGGCTGACACTGGCACGCGAAAAATAATAACTATCCACAAGGAGGGGGGCTTAAAGCCCCCCTTTTCATGTCAACTCCCGGGGTTTCCTTGTTGTACAGCCTGCTGATCCGCAACGCCACCATCGCCCACCCTGACGGCAGCACCACTCCAGGTGACGTTGCGTGCGCGGCCGGCAAGATAGTCCGTATAGCTGAAAGCATTTTAGCCCCGGCGGAAGAGACCATCGACGCTGCTGGTAAATTACTACTGCCTGGGGTGATCGATCCACAGGTACACTTTCGTGAACCCGGCAAGGAATACAAGGAAGACCTGCGCAGTGGCTCACGCGCCGCGGCGCGCGGTGGTGTCACCAGCTTTCTCGACATGCCCAATACCGACCCGGCGACCATCAACCAGCAGGCGCTGAACGACAAACTCGCGCGTGCCGCGCGGAAGTCCGTGGTGAATTACGGCTTCTTCATTGGCGCAACAAAGGACAACCTCGACGAACTCAACCGCGCTGCACCGGCCTGCGGGATCAAAATCTTCATGGGCGCCAGCACCGGTAGCCTGCTGGTGAACCGCGCGGAGGATATCGAGCGCATCTTTGCCCATGGCACACGCCTGATCGCGGTGCACGCGGAGGACGAGGCACGCATACAGGCGCGCAAGCCGCAGTTCGCGCAGCGCACCGATGCGGCGGCGCACTCCGAGTTGCGCGATAATGAATGCGCGCTGATTGCCACGCGTCTGGTCCTGTCGCTGGCGAAGAAATATCGGCGGCGCCTGCACATCCTGCATCTCTCCACACAGGAAGAAGTGGCACTGCTGCGCCAAGATAAACCGGCGTGGGTCACCGCCGAGGTCATCCCTAATCATCTGCTGCTCAATGTCGCCGACTATGCCGAGTTGGGCACGCGGGTGCAGATGAATCCGCCGATCCGCACAGCGGCGGACAACGCGGCGCTGTGGGCGGGCTTGCGCGACGGCATCATCGACTTCATCGCCACCGACCACGCCCCCCACACCCTGGAGGAAAAAAGCCTGGGCTACCCCAAGGCGCCATCCGGCATGCCGGGGGTCGAAACCTCCCTGCCGCTGATGCTGACCCAGATGCACGCCGGCCGCTGCACCCTGGCGGACATTCAGAAGTGGATGTGCTATGGTCCGGCGCGCGCCTACGCCATCGCCAACAAGGGTAAAATCCTCGAGGGCTGGGACGCGGACCTGACCCTCGTGGACATGGACAACCTCCGGCCGGTGCGCGATGAAGACTGCTTCACCAAGGTAAAATGGTCGCCGTACACCGGCCGCATGCTACGCGGATGGCCCGTCTACACCATCGTCGGCGGAGAGGTGGTGTTCGACCAAGGGCGCATCCGCCCCGGCGTACCAGGCAAACCGCTGGCATACACTCAGTGAGTACCCTATGGATATAATCCTCATCATCAAGGCATTGCTCCTCGGCATCGTGGAAGGCATCACCGAGTTCCTCCCGGTCTCCTCCACCGGTCATCTGATCATTGCCGGCCA
>JAYUBZ010000077.1:0-3388 GCA_043740595.1 Gammaproteobacteria bacterium | reverse complement strand
CCTCTACCTCGCCACCGATCCGGATCGCGAGGGCGAGGCGATCTCCTGGCATGTGAAAGCCATGCTGCAGGACAAGAACGTCCTGAAGGGCGTGACCGTCCATCGCATCACCTTCAACGAGATTACTCGAAATGCCATCCAATACGCGATCAAGCACCCCAGGGAACTCGATCAGTCGGGGGTGTACTGGTTGCGGGTCTTTGTCACGCTTTTCTTTACGTCTTTCTTTACGTCTTTCTTTGCTTTCATGGGTTCACCTTGGGTTAAGAGTATATTCTCTTAACGGGGTGTCCGGGAATTCGGGGCAAGATCACAGCGGTGATTATCCTGCGCGAGCAGATGGGCAAGCACCCGCAGTCGGTGTTTACTTATCGGGGCAAGTCCGTCAAGCAGGTGAACACCCGTGCCTGGAAGCAGGCGTTGAAGCGTGCCGGCATCGAAAATTTCCGCTGGCATGATCTGCGCCACACCTGGGCCTCGTGGCATGTGCAGGCCGGGACACCGCTCCATGTGTTGCAGGAGCTGGGCGGCTGGGAATCGGTGGAGATGGTGCGGCGGTATGCGCACCTCTCCAGCGAACATCTGGCCGAGTACGTGGACCGGATGTCTGGAGGTCTGCGTGTCGTCGAAGCTGAAAACGGGAAGGACGTGGCTACGATCCAGCTACGCGCACCCACCGACTGAAGAGGGAATGCGCTGTAACTCTTTGAAGAAATGGTGGGCCGTGAAGGATTTGAACCTTCGACCAACTGGTTAAAAGCCAGCTGCTCTACCGACTGAGCTAACGGCCCGAAGTGATGTAGTAACACTGCGGGGTACGGCGGGAGCAACCCTGGGAAGGCCCTACAGGGCATAACGCGGGTCACTTCAAGAGGCGGCATTATCCCGGCCGTGTGCCGGTGTGTCAAATAGAAGTGCTTAATTTATAGGCAAAATAGGGCGTATCGGGGAAACTCTGTCGGACCGCTACCCGTGCTGAAGACCAGCAGGCAACCTTAGCAGTGAATTCCGTAACGCTGCTGTATTGCGGGGAACACTGGGCATGGATGGGACCAACCCCCCCACCATGCCCAGCCGGGCAAGATCCCTGCCTACCTCAAGCCGCCTTACCCCGGGGCAACAGACGGAAATCCGCCAGACCGGAGAACAGGGCGCGGAAGTAGCCCTGCTCTTCCATGCGGTAGTACTGCACTTTCATGGTGATGGCGCTGCCAAAAATGATCATGCCGAGGGTGATGACCGCCCCCATGGCCAGCGTCGACATGCCGGTGATGCCCTGGCCGATGGTGCAACCCAGGGCCAATACCCCGCCAAAGCCCATTAACATGCCGCCGACGATGTGGCTGACCATGTCCTGACGATTGGTAAAGGTCTCAAGGCGAAAACGCCCGGACAGGGTGGCGTACAGGAACGAGCCGGCGATCACGCCGAACACCGAGGCGATGCCGAAGTTAATGCTGGAACCGGTGAAGGTCATGAGGTACTGGATGGCGTTGCCCGCCGGGGCGACGAAGGTAAACGACTCCACCGGCACGGGGTCGAAATCGTCCAGGGCGCCATGGCCGGTGACGTACCAGCCAGCGACGATGACGGCGCCGATGCACAACCCGGCGAGGATGTTGTCGAAGTTGCCGCGGAATTCCTTGTCCTTGAAGGCGAAGAACACCATCCCTAAGCCCAGCACCCCGGCCACGATCCACCGCAGGGTGTTGATGTCCATTCCTGTGAAGGCCGCGATGGCCGTGGCGATACTCTGGTTGGCCATGCCGTGGCTCGTGAGATCGATATTAGTGACTTCAATGTAATTGATACGCACCAGGGCGAGCAGTCCGCGCAGGGTGGTGTAAGCCGTAATGCCCAGGACCAATAGCACGACCAGGGACTTCAGGTTACCGCCGCCCACCCGCACCAGGGTACGCTGGCCGCAACCGGACCCCAGGGTCATGCCGATACCAAAACACAGACCACCGATCACGTGACCCAGCCAGCCAAAGTTACTCGTGAGGTAGATGGACTTACCGAGATCCACCAGCCCATAGGCCTGGAGTAGCTGGGCGCCGATGATGGCGATGCCGATGGCGAGAAACCAGGCCCGCAGACGGCCCTTGTCCCCCATGTTCACCCAGTCGCTGACGGCTCCCATGGTGCAGAAATTGGTCTTGTAAACGACAGCGCCAAAAACCATCGCGATAAGAAAGGCCCACAGGGCCACGTGTTGAACGTTGCTGAGTTCCATTAAACCTCCAGAATGACGACGGGTAATTACACCCTGGATTCAGCTGTGCGCCAGGCTGAACCATGAGTAAGTCTATATATTAGTTAAAAAAGCACAGTACACGTGCGAAGGACGTGTCGCTGACGGGCTTTATTCCGCAAATTGCTTATATTATGCAGTGGTCACAACAGCGGATGGCGCGGGTGGCTACCCCGAAACTATATTCGTCAAAGACTTAAGAGGTAGCGAGTACTTACAATAAAATAGGGGGCGACACCACTCAACGTGAACGGGGCGGCCCCTGGTGACCCCCCCTACCCCAAACGATTTATTAACGCGGGCGATGGGGCCGATAGATCGTCGGATCCACCACACCGGCCTCGGCAAATCCAGCGGCGCGCAGCCGGCACGAATCACAGACACCACAGGCACGCGCCTCGGGGTCAGGGTTGTAGCAGGACAAGGTAATGGCATAGTCCACGCCATGGCGCACGCCCAGCCGGATGATGTCGGCCTTGGAAAGATCGATGAGCGGCGCGCGGATGCGGAAGCCCTCGCCCTCCACGCCATCGCGGGTGGCGAGGTTGGCCAGGCTTTCAAACGCCTGGAGGAAGGCCGGACGGCAGTCCGGGTAACCGGAGTAATCCACGGCGTTGGCGCCGATAAAGATATCGTGGGCGCCGAGGACCTCGGCCCAGCCCAGGGCAATGGAGAGAAAGATGGTGTTGCGCGCCGGCACGTAGGTAACCGGTATGCCCGTCGACGGCGCTTCGGGTATCGGGATGTTCGTATCGGTAAGCGCCGATCCCCCCATCCAGCCGATGTCGAGGGTGGCGATATGGTGCTCCGCACCCAGCGCCTTGGCGACCCGCGCCGCGGCCTCAAGCTCGATACGGTGGCGCTGGCCGTAGTCGAAGCTCAAGGCATAACAGGTATAGCCTTGCTCACGCGCCACCGCCAACACCGTTGCGGAATCCAGGCCACCGGAGACCAGGATCACGGCGTTGCGGAGGGTTTGCATACTGGGTTTGGGCATGGCGCGTGTCCGGGTGTCGTGCTGCATAATTGTAATTCTTGATGTTATGGAAAATCTTGCTAGCCTCCTCCGCCACCCCGTCAACGCCCGCGACTCTCCCCCCACAGGAGTTTATGTAGCTGCAATTGCAGGCGTAC
>JAYUBZ010000076.1:0-4945 GCA_043740595.1 Gammaproteobacteria bacterium | reverse complement strand
CTGCCACCGTTCTTGCCGAGACGCAGGCCATACACGCTACCGGCAACCAAGGGCGACTGATTGAGATTGCCGATGGGTGCGACACCATTCCACGGATTGCTGGGGATGAACTTGAAGTAGGCGCCACCGGCAGTGCCCTTGGAAGGACGGTTTTCGTCGCCGTAATACAGCACGCCGTTGGGATAGATCGCGATACCCTCGAAGGAGAGATGACCTACCGCCAGCCGCAACGCCACGTTCGCCGCATCGGCACCGCTCAAGGTACCCGTGGTGCGATCATAGGTTACGCCGGTGGTGTGTAGCGGATCGATAATCTCCAGGAGCGAACCGGAACTGCCGGCCTCCTCGCCGATCACCACCGTCCCCCAGGGGGTGGCGTGGGCCGGATCGCAGGATACGGTGCCGGTTAAAATGGTTTCCACCAAACCATCGGACAGGCGCACGCGCTGCACACCCGGTTGGCTCGCGCCCTGTTCGTTGCAGACGATCAGGTGCGTGGGGTTTTCCCTCGGCCACAGCGTCATCATGTCGATATTGGGGCCGAGATTGGCGCTGGAAGCGATCACCCGCGCACGCAGACTGTCGGCCACGGTCACCAAGGAAAGCGGATTGGCCTCGGCGGTGGCGGCATCCACACTGAGGGTGGAGGAAGCATGAATCGGACCGCCAACCCCGAAAAGCGGCATGGATTGTTTCTGTAACAGCTGGTCCCGTAACAAACCGAAGTCCTTCTCACTGTGATCATCATCGGCAAAAACGGGTGCGGACACGGCCATTGCCAGCGCCAATCCGCCCAAAACAGACATCGTTGATTTCATGGTATTCCCCTCTCAAGGTAAATTAGCCGGGCAGCGCCACATCTCGGCGCAAGGAGGGAAACTACCAGATCAATATTGCATTCATTTAAACGTTTTAAGACAACTTGTTCACAGTGGCAACTCATCGACCTGGGATTGAGTAAACATTGGAATTTTCCTGTTGGTAACTATAACGATAACTGGAATTTTAGGGTGTAACAGGCTGGTTATGGATAGATCGCTGACAACGGCGAAATAGATATTTATGGTCTGTCCCCGAGACGACCTTCAGGGTTGACCCGCCACGCCAAAAGCAACCGCCAGTTCCCGCTGCCCCGGATAAACAGGGCGCGCTGTATCCCGGTTCACCTTGCGTATCGCGGTATCCTTATAACGCTTGTCTACTGTATAAATATTCCAATACCAGATTCAGCGTGCCGCTTCCGCAGCAATATGTCCTGCAAATGACGCTACAAAAGTTTTAAGTCCAGTCATCTTACTAAGCTCGGTGTAATCACCCGTTCTATAGGCTGATCGCTCAGAACCTATCACGGTAGCCGCGGTGTAAAGCTGCTCGTGTACGAGCTTATTACACAGGATGTTGTAACGCTCCAGATAAGATGCCGACAGAAAATCCTTGAAGATGGGAAAGTGGGGCGAGGAATCCTTAACGGGTGAACGCGATCTGTCGCAGTCCTCGACCAACATCAGCCAGCCTACAAACGGCCGGGCACTCTCGCCGAATGCGCCCTCGCGGAAGGCCGTCCAGAGATCAATAGCGGTACCGAGGGCTTCTTCTGTCCGGTTATTGAAGTTGTTGCCAAAACTCGGACCAACCTGTGATTTGAATTCCAAGGCGGCGACCAGTCTACCCTGGTTCATGACCAACATATCCCACATTTTTGTCGGCCGGAAATAGCCGGGGAGCGTGAGAACACGTCTCTGTAAATGGATGTCGGCGTGCTTGAGTCCATTGGCATGAACGATGTCTGCCGCCAATGACACGAAGCCGTCCATGTTCTTACCGGCAGTTACTCCGGCGCGCTCGCCCTGATCCTGCTTGCCGCTTTTGATTTGGCGTTTGCGGGCGGCGTTGCGGCCTCCCCAGAACACCTTTACCGCCTTGCGGGCCTTGATATCGTGATCGGCAAGACTGACTGGCATCCTTGTGTCCTTCTGTGTTGTTATTCTTTTGTTATGGCTGCCTGCTCGGCCGTGGTCAGCCGATAGAGCAAGAATATCGCTGCATTGCAGGCCCGCTGGTCACCGGATTTCGCTGCTGCGATCAGTTCATTCTGCACTTTCTTCGGCACGTCCTGCCACTTCGGAATTCTGATCCGTCGCAGGTATTGTGCCTGAAAACGAAGGTAGCCACCGCGCATGCGCGTTGAATAGAGAGCAACAAACAGCCGCGCGATACCGGACATTAACACCGCCTGTAGGGCGTGGAGATCCCACTCATCTGAGGTGATGTAGTAAAGATTGTGATGCGGATATAGACGCCCATCCTCAAAAACAATATTGGCATGCCCTTTGATGTCCGGAATTAGCAGCTTCGGTCTGAATGTCAGGTCGTAGTGAATGCGGTCAATCGTGCGATACCAGCTTTTCGGGTGCATCTTGGCGCAATTACGGCCGGCAATAGCGGTCTGGTGTGCTGAGAAATAGCGAGCGAGCCTTGGGTATTTTTTAAGGTCAACCGGTGTACCGTCTTGCTCGAACGGGTTTATAACACCCAGTCCGCGCCACTTCACTTCACCGGACTCAACATCCTTGGTGGTCGCAAGCGGGAGTTTGCGACTCTCCTCGATATCCAGTTCTTCCATCGGGCCAATATATACTTTATCGGCTCCGGTCGCGACACCAATTCCAACTTTGCAACCCGCTTCTTCAATTAGCGAGAACTCGCTTTCCAGACGTCGAACCAGCGTAAGTTGGTCTGACATTTCCAGCAACCAGGGGTCCGATCCGGAAACCACGCCAGGTGCCTCAGTCACGCCGCTGCCTACCGGAATCGTGCTGGCATGCATTGCACTCGCAAGCTCGATCAAACCTGCTTGCGTGATTTCAGGTTTGTGAACGACGCGCGTCGGACCCGAATTTTCGCGGGCAATGATGGTAATGGCCGGATAGGCAATGACTTCTTGATGGAATGCCGGGGTATCTACCATGTCCACAAAATAGCGGAGATGGTAGCTGTGCGCGACAAAACTCCGTAGTGGGCCGCCATATTTATTTTTCATCCAGCGGTCGGAGCAGATAAAGCCCAGCACGCCGGTCGGCGCCAACAGACCCAGACTGCGTTCGATGAAGGGGACATAGATATCCGCGCGGTCGTAGATCGTCTTGTAGCGCGCGCGGTACTCTGCCATCAGCCGCTCGGGCAGAAGTTCTTGTCGAACATAGGGCGGATTTCCTACCACATGCGTGAATTCACCCGGCATGTCAATGAGCAGGAAATCACCTTCAACAAGCCAGCGATCCAGTATTTTGGATGCTTCAACATTTTCCAGCCCGTAGCCGCAAAGGATCGGGGTAATTCTCTCTCTGGCGCTTTCTATGCTCTCGCGGTGCACTTCGATAGCACGGATAGCATCCGCAAGATCGCTAACGGGATCGGCGCTGTTTCCATGTTGGGGAAAATACGCGTGCAGAAGACGCTCGACTGCGGCCACAAGGAAATCGCCATGACCGAACGCAGGCTCCAACAACCGGCATTGGTACAAAGGACGGTCAGACGTGTATTCGCACAGATCCAGAATGAAGTCGACAACCTCACGGCGCGTAAATATTGCGCCACGTTCTTTTATTCCACCGTTGGCCATAGTCTCGCTGGCAGTAGTCACTGCCGGCAGCGGCAGTAGCAGCGCTTCAGCAATTGGCTTCCTGTAGGCGACTTCAGTCATTGCTGATTACCCGACCCATTTTTTACGTGGCATAAGACCCTACAGAATTTGACCCTTTTGCCGGACAGAATCAAGGGTTTTTTAAACCTTCTATATCTCGCAGTCGCCCTTCCCGCGTCGTTCCTGTGCTTCCATGCGCAAGTAACATTCGTTCTTCCCTGCACATAACTCAACTGTCTAGGTTTTTCTATAAATCTCCGCCCCCGCCTTCTTAAACTCCACTGCCTTTGCTTCCATGCCCTTCTTCAACGCCTCCTCGTCGGTGACACCTAGCGACGCCGCGTAGTCGCGCACGTCCTGGGTGATCTTCATGGAGCAGAAGTTGGGGCCGCACATGGAGCAGAAGTGGGCAACTTTGTGGGCCTCTTTCGGCATCGTGGCGTCGTGGAATTCCCGCGCCTTTTCCGGATCTAGCCCTAAGTTGAACTGGTCCTCCCAGCGGAACTCGAAGCGCGCCTTGGACAGGGAGTTGTCGCGGATCTGCGCGCCGGGGTGGCCCTTGGCGAGGTCGGCGGCGTGGGCGGCGATCTTGTAGGCGATGATGCCGTCGCGTACGTCCTGCTTGTTGGGCAAGCCTAGATGTTCCTTCGGGGTGACGTAACACAACATGGCGGTGCCGTACCAGCCGATATGCGCCGAGCCGATGGCCGATGTAATGTGGTCGTAACCCGGGGCGATGTCCGTGGTCAGCGGCCCCAGGGTATAGAACGGCGCTTCGAGGCAGTCCACTAATTCTTTGTCCATGTTCTCTTTGATCAACTGCATGGGCACATGGCCGGGGCCTTCGATCATGGTTTGCACGTCGTGTTGCCAGGCGATCTTGGTCAACTCGCCCAAAGTCTCCAGCTCGCCGAACTGGGCGGCGTCGTTGGCATCCGCGAGGCAGCCGGGGCGCAGGCCGTCGCCGAGGGAGAAGCTCACGTCATACGCCTGCATGATTTCGCAGATATCCTCGAAGCGGGTATAGAGGAAATTCTCCTGGTGATGGGCGAGGCACCACTTGGCCATGATGGAGCCGCCGCGGGACACGATGCCGGTGACGCGGTGGGCGGTCAACGGCACGTACTTCAGGCGCACGCCGGCGTGGATGGTGAAATAGTCCACGCCCTGCTCGGCCTGCTCTATTAAGGTATCGCGGAACATTTCCCAGGTGAGGTCTTCCGCCTTGCCGTTCACTTTCTCCAACGCCTGGTAGATAGGCACCGTCCCGATGGGCATGGGGGCGTTGCGCAGGATCCACTC
>JAYUBZ010000075.1:0-15087 GCA_043740595.1 Gammaproteobacteria bacterium | reverse complement strand
CCCGCCAGTCCGATGCCCGTCACAACAATGCCGCCGACCAGCATCCACATCGACTTGTCAGTCGGCGAGTCGGTGAAAGCCTTGGAAATGTCGGAGATGATTGAATCCGATGCAGTGAGAGCGAAGATCACCAGTAGGATACCGCCGATAAGAATGACGAGTGCAATTGTTTTGTCCATCAGAAAATCTCCTTTAAGAATCGGCATAGCATGGATATTTTTCGATGACTTTTAACAGAATCGCCATCAATGGCTATTGTGGACAGCATGAGGCGACAAAGAACTATCTATGCCCTGAGATCTGGCCGACACCAGGTATGTAATTGTAGGCGGCATGCCGATTAAAGCCGTCAGGTTTCGGCCTGAACTTTTCCTTCCCAGGGTAAGATCGGTGGGAAGGGGTCACAAAGCCCGTCTACCACCGATGACGTTGATCAGGATGGCCACGATGGCGAGTATCAATAAAATGTGAATAAAACCGCCAAGGGTGTAAGAGGAAACGAGACCCAGGACCCACAAAACGAGTAAAACAACAGCGAGTGTGTATAGCATGTTAATTCTCCATTAGGTTGTGATGTCCAGGCCGACACTATAACAAGTCAGCATGGCCCCAGACGGGACTCACGCAGTGGAATTTTCCAGACCGTTTCCAACTTGGAAGAACCCTGCGTGTTAAGAGTGATTCGGAGGGTTATCCATCGTTACGTCAATGATGCTCCTTTCTGCAAGGCATTCAGTGCGCCAGCGTACATATTCTCTTGATCCTCAGGTTGCCATCAGAAGCTGCGTATCGGTGGTTTGCAGACTTTCCAGTCGTTGATTGACATACTCCCAATTGACGACGTTCCAGAATGCATTGAGGTAGTCAGCACGGCCGTTCTGGTATTTCAGGTAATAGGCGTGTGCCCACAAATCATTAATAAGAAGGACGGTCTTTTCTTCCAGCAGAATGTTGTCATGTCCGGATCGGGAAAATACTTCCAGCTCCCCGTTTGTATCGATAGCCAAAAATACCCAACCTGAGCCGAAGTGCTTGGCGCCGGCTTCGACGAACTCTTTTTTGAACGAATTGAAGGAACCGAAATCGCGATCGATTGCTTGTGCCAGTGTTCCGCTGGGTTTATTCCCGGCTGTACCGGGTTTTAGGATTTCCCAAAAGTACTGATGATGGAAGTGTCCTCCGCCCTGGTCGTTCACCGTCTGCCTGATCGTGACGGGCAGCTCATTGTGTCTCCGCAGCAGATCTTCAATGCTGAGATTATGCAGTTCTGGGTGAGGTTTAAGTGCGGCGTTCAGGCTGGCGATATATGCCGCGTGGTGTTTATCATGGTGGACATGCATGGTCGCCGCGTCGATATAAGGCTCAAGCGCATCGTAAGCGTAAGGCAGTGGTGAAATGGAAAACGGATAGGTGGGTGATTCTTTAGTTTTCTTCATCATGATGGATTTCTCTTTGCCGCGGGTAAAGGTGGAAAAAATTGCGAAATGAAGCATAAAAATAATTATAGATCGGCGGTCTGAAGGATGTGTTCTGCTCTAGTCTTTTAATCCTGCGAGCAACGATACCAGGTCGTCGGCATGCTCCTCTTCGCTGGCGAGAATTTCTTCGATGATACGGCGTGTGGTCGGATCCTTTTCAGCTATATAGGCGACCATCTCGCGATAACTCTCGATGGCGACGCGTTCGGCGACGAGATCTTCCTTGATCATATCCTTGAGCGATACACCCTCGACGTATTCTGCGTGGCTGCGGGTGGACAGGCCGTCAGGAGAAAAATTCGGTTCGCCGCGGAGCTGGATGATGCGCTCGGCTAGGCGATCTGCGTGCTCCATTTCTTGATTGGCGTGTTCAAGGAACTCGGCCGCCACGGGTGCCGCATGGATACCGTCGGCCATGAAATAATGACGTTTGTAGCGCAGCACGCAGACAATCTCGGTCGCGAGCGCTTCGTTCAACAGCTTAAGGACGGTCTCGCGGTCCGCCGCATAACCAGACGTTACGGCGCCTCCTTCGATGTGTTGGCGTGCGCGTTTACGCAGAGTCTGAATGTCGGACAGCGATGACTGCTCGTTCGATGTGTTTTCCACTGAAGATGATCGCATGCATTTCTCCTTGCCTGTTTACCTGGCTTGACCAGCTGCAACGCCATAGTTTGACTCGTTCTGAGCGCCACACCTGTGTGAAGAGGTATAGCGGCAGGGTCGATAACCGAGATGGTGCCACAGCTGGTTTCCGATTAAGAAAGATTAAAAGATTTTTGAGGCCTTGGGGTCCTTACATTTTTCCGTAATGCATCTTTGCGTTGTCGACACAATTCTGCTTGGTGCTGCCGGCTAACGATTCGCACTTTTCTTTCGCCACTGAGAACTCAGCAGCACGCTTATCTATGGCGGCATCGTGTTGTGCGTCGGATGATTTTCCTTTTTCTTCTTTGCGCGCTTCGGCGGATGTCTCATTGGCCTCGCCGTATGCCTTTGAAGTCTTCATCTGTACCTCGGCGTCGGACTTGGCGGTGATTTCCGCTGCCTTGGCTTCCTTCAGGCAGACGTCTTTATCATTGCCGGCTTTGTTATCGCATTTTTCCTTGGCCACTGAGTAATCGGCGTCGGCTCTGGCGATGCGCGCGTCGTAATGAGCCTTCTTGGTGTTTGTTTTGCGCGCATCCAGATCAGCCTTTGCTACCTTTTCTTTGCCATTGGCTTCGGCCATGCATATGTCGTTGGCATTTCCGGACATGGATTGGCAATTTTTTGTATCGGACTTGTGTTCAGCATTAATGTGTTCCATGCCAGCCTTATAGTCGTGTTTTGTCATGGTATGCGCCATCGCGCTGACGCCGGACATAAGACCGACTACAGTCGCGATTGCTGCGATAGTGTATTTTTTCATAAAGTTATTCCTTTAAAATGTGTATGATGGGTGAGCAGGAACCCTATAGATAAACCTTAACGCTGTATGTGTGGTGACGTACGTAACTACGCCTTTCAGGATGGAAAAGTTGCGAACCGATAATGCAGACGTTTGAAATTTACCATTGTATGTATGAAAGCGTACAGATGGACAGAGGCCGGATTAGGAACAATGGGGTATTCGTGGATGGCTACGAATAGTTCAGTTGACGGATTCAGTGACTGGGAATAAACCACACTATGAGAATTATCCGTAGGCCAGTTTTTCTATGCGTCTGGTTCTTGTGTGCCTCAGCTGTTTTTATCGCCGGCTGTGAAAATCGCCAGAATTCGACCTCTGGATCAGCGTCGAAGACGACCGCAGTGGAGACGATGGATGACAGTATCATTTCCACTAAAGTTAAATCAGGCCTCCTCGCGGACCCGCTTGTGAAAGGATTGGATCCGAAGATCGAGACGCACAATGGCAACGTCCAATTCAGCGGTAGTGTGGAAAATAAAGCACAGATGGACCGTGCTATTGAAATTGCGCGTTCTGTCGGCGGAGTCAAGAGTGTCGAAAATAAAATGGACATCAAAAAATAAAACGTTATTGGTAGACGAAACTCTACAACTTTATATCGCCATATGTACGATATAGCACAGAGCGACGCGCGGCGATGGGGGAGAATCGTCCGCGATGACAGCCGACCATCAACCCGGAAGATGTAATTTAAAATCTAAACATGAGCGCTCGCCATCGTTGTCGCACATATCTGCGATTCTTGCGTACGCGCTTTTTAAGGAGTGGATGCCAATAAGCATTTACAAAGGTAATTCCGGAGTATCGAGGCTGTCTTTGGCGGCACTTGCAGCACTCATTTTTGCAGCCGGATGCGGTGGCGGTGGCGGTGGCGGTGGGGGCGGCGGCGCAGGCGGCGGAAGCGGGTCAAATGGAGGAAATTCAGGCCCCCCGGATACCACCGCGCCCACCGTGACGGCCATGACCCCGGGTGAAGACAATAGGGGAATAGCGACCAATAGCAGACTCACTGCCACTTTTAGTGAGACGATGGTAGCGGCCGCCATTAACACAGAAAACTTCAGACTCACCGATGGCACCAATGCTATTCCAGGAACGGTGAGTTTTGACGCCAGCAATCACATTGCCGTGTTCAGACCCACAGGCGGCCTCGCGCCTGACAAAAGATATACCGCCACGGTCATCACCGGTATTAAGGATCTCAGCGGCAATCCCCTCACAACCGACTTTGCATGGTGTTTTGTCACAGGCGGTACGCCAGACAGTACCGCCCCCGGCGTGACTTCCACTACTCCCGTTAACGCTGCCATAGATGTGGCGATCAATCGAAAGGTCAGCGCCACCTTCAGCGAGGAGATGAATAGTTCGACACTCACGCCGGCAAGTTTCACGCTGGCGGGCCCCGGCGCCACACCGGTTTCAGGTACGGTGACCTACCTTAGCGGAACGGCGGTTTTTACACCCACGCGCGCGTTTGCATCGAATACGGCGTATACCGCGACGATCACCACAGGTGTTATGGACCTGGTAGGCAACGCATCGCTGGCAAATGTGACATGGAGTTTCACCACCGGCGCAACGGCGGATACTACTGCACCGGTCGCCATTTCCACCAACCCCGTGAGCGCCGAGACAAGTGTAGCGATCAGCAGAACCATCAACATCACCTTCAGCGAACCGATGGACCCGGCAACTATTACCACTGCGAACTTTACGGTGGCAGGGCCTGGTACTCTCCCCGTGGTAGGGACAGTGGCCTTTGACGCTATCAACAACACGGCGACTTTTACACGAATACTGCATCTCACGACACCCGTGGATTTCCATCCCACGCCAGTGAGCTATCTCGATGCCAACACCACCTATACCGCCACCCTCACCACCCGGGCCAAGGATATGGCGGGCAATGCACTGGCAAACAATCTGGTGTGGAGCTTCATCACTGCGCCGTAGAACTTGCCAGAGGTTCTGGACGGCGCCAAGAACCTTATTTCAATTGGCGCATTTCTATTCCATGTCATATTACGCCGCCGTCTCGGCGGTCATAGCCATCACGCATGACTCCATCTGACCGCGGCCAGCCACCGGGGCACAGCGGCGTTGCTGCAGGGCCGGCGTATAGGACGGTCGCTCCGGATCATCTGGTCCTGATAACCGGATTCGTGCCGCGACAGGCCGGTTTTGATCATGGCCTGCAGGAACGGTTTCGATGTCCAGTGATCGGCCGTATGTCCCAGTGGCATGGCGTTCGAAGGATAGAGAGCAGTGGTAAAAGTGGTTTATTGGCCATACATAGGGATATACAGCCCCACTGTTCACGGTGCGCTGTGTTCGATAGCGAACATATATAATGGTGGTATTTCGAGTAGCATGTTGCCAGAGCATTGATGCAAACCGCGTTTTCCCGCGAGAAGGAGCACGATCCTGCCTATACAAGCCCAAGTTACTCCCACGGATAACCACCTGCTAGCCGCCTTGCCGGCGGAAATATTCGATCGTCTGCTTCCCGACTTGAAGCTATTCCCCATGCCCCTGGGAAAGGTGATCTATGAGCCCGGCATTGAATTGGACCATGTCTATTTTCCCTGCCCGGGTTGTATCGTTTCGATGCTCTACGTCATGGTGGATGGCGCCTCGGCGGAAATTGCCGTGGTCGGCGATGAAGGCATGGTGGGCATTTCCTTGTTTATGGGCGGCAACACCACGCCCAGCCGGGCGTTGGTGCAAAGCGCCGGCTCGGCGTTCAGGCTCTCGAGGAATTCGCTGAAAAAAGAATTCGAACGCCACGGCGGACTGCAACTCTTGCTGTTGCGCTACACCCAGGCGCTGATCACGCAGATGTCGCAAACCGCTGTGTGCAATCGGCACCATTCGGTGGATCAGCAACTCTGCCGCTGGTTGTTGCTGAGCCTGGATCGCCTGGCGACCCACGAGCTCACCATGACCCAGGAGTTGATCGCCAACATGCTGGGAGTGCGCCGCGAAGGTGTCACCGAGGCGGCGGGAAAACTACAATCCCACGGATTGATTCACTATAGCCGCGGTCGCATTACCGTCATCGATCGGCCGGGATTGGAGGCGCGAGTCTGTGAATGCTATGCGGTGGTGAAGAAGGAGTATGATCGCTTGCTGCCTGATAAAACGCTGGGTTCAGCACCCGCGATGACCGGCAGTTAGATAAGGAATAAACATGAAAGCAAAGAAAAATGCCGTTCCACAACAACTTCCCTCCAAGATAGCCACGGGTATCCAGGGATTTAATGAACTGGGCCACGGCGGGCTGATACTCAACCGTACCAGTCTGCTCATGGGCGGTCCGGGTTCGGGAAAAACCGTTTTCGCGCCTCAATCTTTGGTAAGCGCAGTACACGAACGGCAAGAGCCCGGTATCTTTGTGGCCTTGGAGGAAGCCACTCGGCATGATTATCGCCAACGCCGCTTGCTTCAATTGGAGTCTGCCGGCTCTCGCCAAGAACAAAAGCGATAAAAGCGGCGTGATGCGGGCGCTTGGCATAAAGAGGATAAGCGCTGTGAATTAATGACCGCCACGCCATTTTTCAAGGCTTTAGTAGCGAGCAAGCCGGTGACAAAGATATCCTCGGTAAGACGCTCTGGGATCTGCCGTTCGACAACAGCTGCGAGGTCGATTGGAAGACGCATCGAACGCAGCTGGAGTGGCGCGCCGTTTTCCGCGGCCTGACACTTTAAGATGCGTGGACCCTGGCGGCAGGTTACGCGTCATCAGCATCAGCGGCGAGCCGATGTTCGATGGCCGCGGGAATACGCCAGGTGATTGCCGGAGAACGCGAAATTTTTCGCCATGAGTATTCCAGCGATACCTCGTCCAGGCAGCGCTGGTTCATGGCTACCGTCACGTGCCTGCACGGAGACGCTGTGGCGCGCGCAATTGTCGCCTATGAGGATATCACCGAGGTAAAACACGCGGAGAAACTGCCGAGACTTGAGTACACCGTGGCTCGCTGCCTTGCCGATAGCAACAACACCTCTGCGGCACTGAAAGCTGCGATCCGTGCGGTATGCGAGACGCAGCAGTGGGATAGTGGCCGATACTTTCGCCTGGACCCCGTGGCGGGCTTACTTTATCTTGACGCGTCCTGGGGCCTGCCGATGCCTGCCGTCACACTATTCATGGAGAAATCGCGCGACGCGGTGTTTCGCCTGGGCGCCGGTTTGGCGGGCCGGGTGTGTCAATCAGGGCAGCCGCTATGGGTACTCAATGGCTCGAATGACGCGCGCGCATCGGAGACGGCGCTTGCGCACGATACTGGCATGGATAGCACATTTTTTCCCCCGGTTATTGCGGAAGGCAAGACGATCGGCGTGCTGGCTTTCGCGAGCCGGATGACCGGTTATTGCAAGCAGTGCAGGCCATCGGCCAGCAACTTGGCCAATTTCTGCTGCGGCGGCAGGCCGAAGATGCCCTGTGCCAGAGCGAGGCGCGTTTGCGTCGCCTCGCTGAGATTTCCTCATCAGCGGCGAGCCGGTTTACGATGAGGCGGGCGCCTTCACCGGATTTCACGGTACTGGGTTAGACATTACCCAGCGCAAGCGCGCCGAGATCGCGTTGCGCGAGGCTGACTCATAGAGTGGACCCCAGGGTGGTCGCTGCCCCCGCTAGCTGGGTTCCGATCGAACGCAGAGCGGGCGGCGCCCACCCTGCTTTTTGCTACTCTTGCTGTCATTGGCAACATCTGCACTTCCCAATGGCATTTTCTTCCTGTCTTTGGCAACAAGCAAAGATCACTCAGTACGTTATCGAACAGACCGGGCCTGGTTCCTGGGTTCATTATTGCTGTCTGGTCCAAACTCAGCTTGGCATGCGGGTGTGGTGCAAGCTGAAGAGTTGGTGGTGCGGTTTGTTGGATTTCCGATACGCATAGGCAGGTATGTTTTTATGGTCTTTTCTGAGCGTAAAGCCAACGTCTTCAGTAATAGATGGAGGCGTATGGCGAGCCCGCCTGCAGAACGCTTTGTCACCGCCCGGACGACCCCAGGGAAAGGGCAGCTGCAGCTGGCACCCGAGGTTGAGCTGTCTGCCGTAAACAAAGCCGACTTCGGCCTGCGGCCGCTGGTGGCGACGCACAATCTGCACCAGTCCGAACTGTTTACTGACGCAGCACTGATCGATCTGCTTGACCATATTCCCCGGAAAAACCTCTACGCGCTGACCATGGGGACCGATCCCACCCGGACCGAGAACCGACTTGCGCTGCATGACGGGGTGAGCGGCGCCGAACTCTTGCGGGCAGTCGAGAACGGACGCCTGTGGCTCAACGTCACCCGGATCGACCGCGCCGACCGGCGTTATCGCGCGCTCATCGACCAACTCTATGTACAGCTGGCGGCGCAAATACCCGGCTTCACGCCCGACTTCAGCCAGGGAACGCTGCTCATCTCGTCGCCGCACGCACTCGTGTATTACCATGCCGACGGTCCGGCCTCGGTGCTATGGCATATCCGGGGCCGCAAGCGAATCTGGGTTTACCCCGCGCTCGACCAGCGTTACATGAAGCGCGAGCTCCTGGAGGACATCTTCGCTGGTACCCGGCACGAGTATCTGCCTTATGAGAATTCCTACGACGAGGCAGCGGTGATCTACGATCTCGAACCGGGACAGTGGGCCGCCTGGCCCCAGAATGCCCCGCACCGCGTGACCAACCTGGACAGCGTCAATGTCTCGCTCTCGACCGAGCACTTCACCCGGCAGAGCCGGTGGCGCGCACGCGTCTACGTTGCCAATCGCTTTTTCCGCACCCGGTTCGGCCTGCGTGGTTTGTCGGCGCACGAGGCGGGGCCGGCGGCGGTGATGAAGACGGTGGTGCATCGGCTGGCGCGCCAAGCCGGGCTGGACCGTTTGCAGACTAAACAACATACGCCTTCGATGCGGATTGATCCCGATGCCACCGGGGGCGTGGCTGAACTGAAGGGAAAGAACGATTCCATGGAGGCGGGTGCTTGATCGAGGTTCGATGTTTCCATGTCCTCGAGGAGGCCGAAGCTCTTCGCGAAGAGGTCAATGCGCTGAACCTCGCGTCCACGCGGCCGGATCCCTTCTCGACATTCGAGTTCTTCGAAAACTATTTTCGATACGACGAGTTCTTTCCCGCAGGCCGGGGTATGCGCCTGTGGTTCCTCACTGCCTTCCTCGATGGCCATCTCATCGGCTACCTGGCACTCAAACAGACCGCATATAAAGTCCTGGGGCTGCGGACGTCCAAGCTCGGCTTTTTCGTCTCACACGACACTGACCGACCGCACCTGGTGGCGAGGCATGGATACCTGAGCCAAGCCAGCGAAGCGGTTTACGCTTATCTGCTCGGACGAAAACAGGAATGGAGCTTTCTGGAATTTCAACAGCAGGACGACACTTCATCGCTGTTCCCGCCGTCCACGACGATCGATCTCAAGGGTTATAAGGTTTGTCAGTGGCCAAGCCTGGAGAACGGCACTATACACGTGCGTTGGGGCACGCTGCGCGAATATTCCATGAAGCTCTCGAAGAATTTCCGCAGCAACCTCAGGCGGCAGGTACGCCACCTGTTTGCCGCCGGTGAGGTGGAGCTTCTGGCATCGTCGCACCCGGCCACTACCCCGGCGCTTTTTGAGCTTTACCGCAGCATCGAACCCTACAGCTGGAAGTCAAAGGCGAGTGCAGATATCGGCCGGCATCCCAGGCGGGTCGAGTACTTCAAGGGTCTGCTCGATGCTCAGCAGCCGATGCGGGTGTCGATTCAAATACTCTTACTGGATGGAATACCCATTGCTGGGCTCATCAGTGGTGCATTCATGAAAGGCCTTTACGCGCTGCACATCGTCTACGACGACCGTCTGAGCCGATTGGCACCAGGCTCGGTAATGCTGCTGATGGGCATGCGTCAAGCCATTGATGGCAAGTATGCGTTCTTCAATCTGCTTTCTGGATTTGGATATTACAAGGTCCGCTGGTTAGCGGAGATAACCGAAACCCGAATCGCGCAGATATACCGCGTGGGTAGGCCTTCATTCTGGCATAGGCTGTTCGGAGACTGGAAGCGTTGGGTGTTTTCAGGTAAGTCGAAGGAAGCACCCGCGCTCTTCAACCCCATACGCCGTGATGTCAGCGAGCGCGAAGGCGAGCAGATGGAGCTCGACAATATCCCAAAATTCGAAATAAACCCTGAGGAACGAGAGCGCATCGCCGCGCTGATTGCCGAGGCCCGGAAAGGACAGGGTGAGTTCCTGTTCACGGCGGAGTTGGCTGCGGTGATGCCATTCGAGACGCAACGGGTTCCAGAAGTTAAGCTGCGGCAGGGCAATGTCGCAGGTGCTATCGATTGCGACTCCAACCTGGGTAATGGTTAGCCACTGGCTCGGTATTGAGGTTTACAGTCGTGGCTGAATCACCAGCGGCCGGGAGAAAGGGTTGCTACACGGACGAAGTTGACGGACGGGGTCATAGTAGCCGCGATAGCGAACGGTCTTGGTTTCATCGGCACCCTTCAGGAAAAAGTCACTGGATAATAAATAAAGTGTAACCACGCGCTCCTCGCCATGCCGCAACTCACGCGTCACCGCATTTCCATACGAGGAAACATCGAGATGCGCATAAATCGGCCCAGCGGCATCGATTAAACGCAGTTTTCTACTAGATACGATTTTTTCGCCAACCAAATCCCTTGCGTAGGCGCGCAGGCCTTGCTCGTCCAATATCAGATAGTCGAGGCGCTTTCGCAGCACCGCAATGATGGCGTCTTCATCACTGCCACGGATGAAACGCCAGGTTGTGAACGCGGCGATTCCGGCTACGGCGGTGGCAAGGAATTGGCGGCGACTAAACACTTCTGGCCCTTGCTGCGAACAGATGATCCGCGGCCCACAACGACAACGCGGAAATCGTAAGCGTTGGGTACGCCGGGCTTGCGGTGGGAAACGCGCTCGCGCCAAGCACGACAAGGTTACGGATCCGATGATGAATCAAGTGGCGGTCGACGACACTCGTGGTGGCCGCGTTACCCATGACCACTGTGCCTTGAATATGCGCGGCGGTGCGACCCAGCGAAATGCTTTCGATGTTTTCAATCGGCAGCGCTTTTGCCAGAGTATCGATCATCGCCGGAACGCGGTTCATGCCGCGCTGTGCATAATCCGAGTAACCGTTGAAAGTCACCTCGGCAAGGCGCGGATTGGCTGCGTTTGCCGTGACGGTATTGTCGGCGCGCGGCAGTTCATCAAACATGAAACGTAAGTACGCACGCTCCGTCCACCGATTCCGTTCGGGGCGCAACGCCGCGCGGTGGTGGACAAATGGAGAATTCCAGGTCTCGATTAAGCACGCGGCGTGTTCGCGCCGATGATCTCCTTCATAAAACAAATAACCGTTACCGGAAATCATGGTGCTGCCGTTGTAACTTTTTACACCACACAGGTTCAGGCAAACATCCACAGGCATTTGTTCATGCAAGCGCTTGCCTAATACTTGGTGCGTAATGCCGGAGCGGAGCAAGATATGAGGATTGAATAAAGCGCTCGCTGCCAATACCACCAGATCGGCTGTCGCGCTTCGCAATTGTCCGTCGCGCGTGTAACTCACTCCCTTCGCTAGATCGCCGCGGGTTTCTACTTCTTCCACATCGGCTCGCAGCTTCAACGTGACGCGAGGATCGGTATACAAGTGAGGCAGGCCGTTGTCGATCGTGAACTTTGCGTCTTCCGGGCACAACTCGCAGAGGCCATTGCCGCAGCAAATACCACGCGTACCGGTGTACGCGCTGGCACGCGCCGTTGCCGGATGAAACCAACCGTTCGGAAAAGTATTTTTCAATAACTCATCGGGAGATGAAAAGCGATGTGGCGGCAACGGAAAAGGGCGAGAACGAGGCATAGGACTATCGGCAGGACCCGACACCGCCATGGTAGCTTCGACGTCGCCGTAATAAGTTTCCAGTTCGTCGTAGCTCAACGGCCAATCGACGCCTACCCCATAACGCGATTGCAGGCGGAAGTCACCGGGCATCATGCGTGTGGCACCGCCCCACCAGCATTTTGAATTGCCACCGAAACCCGGGCTCATCAGCCATTCCTTTTGCGGATTTTTATTGACGAAAAATTCTTCGGGGTTGAGACTCGACGTGCGACGATTTTTCATTTGCCACGCCTTGCTGTCGCGATTTCCACGTTCCAGTACCAACACGCGTGCAGTCGACGGCGCGTGCTCCAGATAGCGCATCAAAAAGAACGCACCCGCGAAACCAGTACCGACGATAATGGCATCGTAGTGATCAGTCATTGCGCGCTTTTTCCGGACCGCCATGCGACAAAGTGGAAGTACTCTGTGTGCGAGTAGAGAGTTACCAGTTGCGAATCGGGCGCCCTAGCCAATGGAAGTATTAGCGATCTGTGGCGAGGTCGAGACGGTCGATAGAGGCGGTACATGGCGGAATGATAGCATCACCACGCCAATCACGTTAATCAATTCGCCGATCAGTATCCCCAGCAGCGCGCCGGCCACGCCGAACTGCAGCATTCCCCAATAGCTGATCGCCAGTGATATTACGGCACTCACGAGCGTGAGTAAGGTCAGGACGCGGAAGCGAGCTTGTGCCGCCAGCAGATAAACCAGCTGGTCGCGGACTACAATCATAAGAAAAATAGCCCCCCACAGCATTAACAATTCATCACGCTGCGCGAACTGTTTTCTGAGAACCACGGAAAAAATCCAATTACGCAACAACCACAAGACGGTGAAGTAGCATAGCGTTACCATGGCCAAGCCAAAGGCGAACAGGCACAAGCGGCGCCACAACACCGTGGCGCCGTGTTGATGTAACCAGCTTGAAGCCAGCGGCAGCATGAGCGATCCGATTCCTGTTGAAAGCAAGTTCACGGGCATCATCAGTAGGCGCGTTGCCGCGATGGCGGCAACGGCAGCGACGTCGAGTGTGCCGGCGACAAGATAAATATATCCCTGACTAAAGGTCCAATGGATGGCCGCGCCCGCGGTGGACCACACGGCGAGCGGGGCAATTTCCCGTAGGATACCCTGTGTTCCTTGAACGTCCCAAGGTTCGTAGCGGTATAATGTCCGCGCCAACAAAACCCCGCTCGCCAACGCGGCGAGGCTCAAGGTGAAGACAGCGATGACCGCCGGCGCCGGCGTTAAGGTTGCGACGAAAACGCCCGCCACCATCAGAACGACGTAGATCATGTCGGTGCGGAGCACGTCATACGGCCGGCGATGTGCGAACAGCACCATGCGGAAGTACTCACGATGCAGGATCGCGAGGGCCGCGGCTACCGTGGCTAGCACCAGCGGCCCGGTGTGGGCATTCAGCACTTGGGCGTACCACAGGCCCAGTGCAATGACGACGGTAATGGCGCCGAGCGCGGGAAAAATTCGGCGTTGCTCGCGATACAGGCCGCCGACAAGTTCGCCGCGTCCCAAGCGGTCGAGCCGGTTCATGCGGATCGCCAGCGGTGGATTGAAAAACGCATTCTGCAGCGAAATCAGCAGGAGAATCGCATTCGACGCCAGAATATAGTAACCGTATTGAAGGTCGGTTGTGCTTCGGATCAGAATCAGGCCGATGGCAAAACTGGCAGCGGAAAGTAATGCCTGGCTGATTACTGCGCTACTGAGCAGGCGTGCAAAGGCAAAGTGACGACGACGGCGGTCGTTCACGATTGCTCCCGCTTGGTGCGGACCCACTCCGCGGAGCTATGCGTACGCAGCATCAGCAGCACCTTCCAAAACACGAAAAACGGGGCGAGTGACAAATCGAGCAGGCCACGCAAACCGACGCCACTCAGTTGCCAACCGCGCAGGACATACAACAGCAGGCTCAGGCCGCAACCAAGTCCCAGCCACAGCCATATCTCCATCGAACTATCCCACAGTGTTGCGATGCCGGCGAGGACAATCAGCACGGCAACATTGAGGGCAACATAGGACAATGGCAACACCAGCAGGTCAAGCGCCAGATCCAGGCAGACCCTTCCGCCATGACCCATGGCTGCCTGCAACAGTGGCAGGGTTTTTGAGCGGATCAGTTGGAAGCGTCCGTCTTCCCAGCGTTGGCGTTGGGTACGCGCCGCCAGCTCACCCGAGACCATCATGGCGGCGACATGCGCTTCGTCGGCGTAGTGTACGCGATAGCCGGCGAGGCCGAGATCGATTCCGTACTCGATATCTTCGGCTAAGGAGAATGCCCGATACGGTACTTGACGCAGCAGCCGATGAGTAATACACCAGCCGTTGCCACGTAATCCACAGGAAAGCCGTAAGCGTGCGCGTGCGCGTGAACGCACCTGATGAAACGAAGCCATGGCGATGGCCATGAGCCGCGTTCGCCATGAAGTCTGTGAATTCAAGACGCCATAGTGCGCCTGAATTACTTTGGCTCCGCTCTCGATGCGTGCCGCAAACGCCTCGAGCAGATTTTCAGATACCTCGGTGTCGGCATCAACAACGACGACGGCGTAGGCAAAGCCGTGCGTCTGGCTCACCTGGAATGCGAACTCCAGCGCGTATCCCTTTCCGCGGTGCTTGGCGTCATGGCGTTCCAGCACCTCGGCACCGGCCGCACGCGCCAGGCTGGCCGTGGAATCGGTGCAATTGTCGGCAACTATCAGCACGCGGAAACCATCGGCGGGCCAATCGAGATTGAGCAGATTTGCGACGACGCCTTGAATTACCGACTCCTCGTTGTGCGCCGGAACGATAACATCGAAGCGCAGCTGTCGCGATGAACGCAGCGCAACCGATGGCGCACGCGATATCAGTGTGAATAACAGCAAGTATAAACTTGCAGCCGCTGCCGGCAAGGACAGCGCCAACAAGATAAAATTTACAAAGGTTGTCATGAGACCTTGTCCCCGTATTCGCGATAATGCCAACCCAGGAAGATAGACATTTTCCCAAGATTGGCCGAAGCCTTGAGCAGCCAGTACGCGGCGTGATGCCGGCCGCGTGGCCAGAATAGAAGCGCTAATCCCGCCGCCGCCGCCGATTGCAGGAATGCGCGCAGGAACAGGCGCACGCGACCGGCGAACGTCAAATAGCCAAAACGCCCCGTTAGCCTGTGGCGTGCAAAGTCTTGTCCTCCGCGCAACGCCCGCAGTAACAGCCAGCGCAACGACAGCCGTGCGGTTTCGACCGGC
>JAYUBZ010000074.1:0-2751 GCA_043740595.1 Gammaproteobacteria bacterium | reverse complement strand
GGGGCAAGTGTGAACTGGATTGCATGCTGGTCGCTGTGTTTGGAGGTAGAGTGAAAACGATATCTGTATTTATTATAGATAATGACTCATCTGGTGCCGTCTTTGACGACCCCGCACTTTTGGCCGCAACCAGACAGCGATCACGCCCGCGCCACCACCCACACCTCGATGTCCCGCGCCCCAGCGCGACGCAGGCAGTGCGCCAGGCTGCCGACGGTATGGCCGCTGGTCATGACGTCATCCACGATGGCGACGCGCAGGTCATCAAAGCGCCGGCGCGTCACGAAGGCACCGCGCACATTCCTGGCGCGTTCGTGCAGGGGCAGCAGTGCCTGCGCCGGCGTGGCGCGGATGCGGCGCACGGCATCGATCATGAGGGGGATCTTGAGCCGGGCGGCGATGGGCCGGGCGATTTCCAGCGCCTGGTTGTAGCCGCGCTCGCGCAGGCGCGCCGGGTGTAACGGTACCGGGACCAGGCAGTCCGGCGGGGGTGCGGGGCGTTGCATCAGTCGTGTCGTCATGAGTTCCCCCAGGTGACGGGCGATGTGCAGTTGACCGTGGTATTTAAGGTTAGGGATGAGCCGGTCCACCGGGTTGCGATAATGCAGTAATGCCACGGCACGATCGAAGTGCGGTGGGTGCTGCTGACATTGTCCGCAGGGGGTTGAGTGATGACTGGGGGCGGCGCACGTTGGACAGGTCAGGGTAAGATAGGGTAGTGAGCGTTCGCAACCACTGCATAAGGCGGATACCAGGTGCGTGTGAGTACCGCAAAGGAGACAGCTCAGGGGGAGCAGCCAAGCTTGCAGCAATTTTAAGCAGTTGTTGTTCACAGGCGTCCTTGCCGGTTGACAGTTGAGGGTGACCCGCTACACTCCGCGTCTGACGCAATCTAGCACCGTCCGCCTTGGCCTGCGAGTCTTGGCGGGCACACTCAATGGTGGCAACCCATGAAACCCTTGCACCCGCACCTCGACGGTTTACGCCAAGCAAAGCTTTACCGTGAGCGGCAGGTGGTCGAGGGCAGGCACGGCGTCGAAGTGCAGGTCGGTGGGCAGACATACTTGAGTTTTTGCAGTAACGACTATTTGGATTTGGCCCGCCACCCGGCGGTGGTCGCCGCCTTCATCGCCAGTGCCGGGCGCGATGGTGTGGGCGCCGGTGCGTCGCATCTCATCACCGGCCACCATCGGGCGCATCACGCGCTGGAAGAGGAGTTGGCGGATTTTGTTGGCACGCCCCAGGCACTGTTGTTCTCCACCGGCTACATGGCCAATCTGGGTGTGGCCACCGCCCTCATGCAGCGCCATGGGAGTGTCTTCGAAGACAAACTCAATCATGCCTCCCTCATCGATGCGGCGCGTCTCAGCGGCGCGCGGGTACAGCGTTATGCCCACGGGGACGTCGGCCGGTTGAAGAGTTTGCTGGCGGCGGCACGGTCGGAAAAGCTGATCCTCTCCGATGGGGTGTTCAGTATGGATGGTGATGTGGCGCCGCTCCCGGCGCTACTGGAGGCGGCACGCGCCCAGGACGCGTGGTTGTTGCTGGATGACGCCCATGGCTTGGGGGTGTTGGGGGCGCATGGCCGCGGGACCTTCGAGCATTTCGATCTGTCCGTGGCCTCACCGGCCATCCTCATGGGGACCTTGGGCAAGGCCTTAGGCACCTTCGGTGCGTTTGTGGCGGGCAGTGCAGACCTGATCGAAACCCTGATTCAACACGCCCGCACTTATATCTATACCACCGCGCTGCCACCGGCGGTGGCGGAGGCGGCCCGCGCCAGTCTGCGTGTGCTGCGCGCCGATGACGGCCGGCGCGCGTTGCTGCAGGCGCGCATCCGCCAGTTTCGTGACGGCGCGCAGCAACTGGGACTCACCCTGCCCACGTCGGAGACGGCGATCCAACCGGTGATCCTGGGCGCCCCCGGCCTAGCGCTGGCGGCGAGTGCAGCGCTGCGCGCGCGCGGCTTACTCGTCTCGGCCATCCGCCCACCGACGGTGCCGGCGGGCACGGCGCGTCTGCGCATTACGCTGTCCGCCGGCCACACGCCGCAACAGGTGGAGCGGCTGTTGGACGCCCTGGGGCAACTGCCACGGACGTCGGAATAACCCGGCCTATGTATATTGAGCAACAGGGTCAGGGTTCGGAGGTGGTGCTGGTGCATGGTTGGGGTTTGCACGGCGGCATTTGGGGTGATCTGCCCAAGCGCCTGGCGGCGCAGTATCGGGTCAGCGTGGTGGACTTGCCGGGGCACGGTCGCAGTCGCGGTGTACCGGGCCCGGACGATCTGCCGCGTCTGGCGGAGCGGGTCGCCCAGCAGTTGCCGGCATCCGCCACCTGGGTGGGCTGGTCCCTGGGAGGTTTGGTGGCCATGAGCGTGGCCCTGCAGTTTCCCGCTCAGGTGGCGCGACTGGTATTGGTGGGCAGCACGCCACGCTTTGTGCAGGCGCCGGATTGGCGCGCGGCGATGCCCGCAGAGGTGCTGACACAGTTCGCCCAGGAACTCGCCCAGGATTACCGCGCCACCCTGCAACGTTTTCTGGGTCTGCAGATGGGCATGGATGCGGCGGGACGCGCCCTGCTCAAAACCTTGCGCCAGGAGATGTTCCGCCATGGCGAGCCGGACGCCGCGGCACTCATCGGTGGACTGGCGATCCTGCGCGACACGGACCTGCGGCCGCGCCTGCCGCAGATCACCTGTCCCAGCTTGATCATCCATGGCGGGCACGATCGGCTGGCGTCGGTGTCGGC
>JAYUBZ010000073.1:0-8651 GCA_043740595.1 Gammaproteobacteria bacterium | reverse complement strand
TGCAGAGGCTTCTGTGTTCGCCGTCCGGGAAGGCGATCGGCGCACTCCACGTCGACGCCGACGACAGTATCGAGGCATCGATGGTTTCGTAAGTATTGTTCGTGGAATTATCGACACCGCCCATGGCCATGATGCGGACATACGGCGCCGTGTTGCTTAACAACATCACCGACATGCCCTTGGCCCTGTTGGTCATGGCGTTTGTGATGTTGTTCCAGGTGCCGGCGTTAGGTCCACTGAAGGAAAAATAGGCGGATTGATTGTCCGCCGTCGCCGATCCACCGGCACCGGCGCTGCCCCAGCCGGTTCTGGAGTAAAAGATGGCGTGGTTAGGCAGCAGGTGCAATCCGGGATACAAATTCGGGAATCCGCGGTTGTCCCCGGAGGTTACCTCCGAGAAGGTGTCCGTCGCTTCGTCATAGATGTCCATGTGGCCGGCGGTGTTGCCGCAGGTGACGAGCACCCGCTTGTCTCCCAAGGCCACTGCCGTCGGGTACCATTTTGATTCCGACATGGCGCCGCCGGTACGCGTCCACGTCTGGGTGGCGGGATTGAACTTATATCCCCATCTGGCCAGGGAATTGGGCCCGTATCCACCACCGCCGAGGGACAGCAACTGACCATCCGAAAGAAAGACATGATGGCCGCAGAGCTGCGAATAGCCGCCGGGCATGGTATGCGGTTGGTTAACCGGATTTTCGAAGGTCGCGGCCGTGGTGTTTTCCGGGTCCCACAGCAGCGTTGTTTCATCGGCGGTGATGAACAACACCTTGCCGGTGTGCAACAGGGCGGCATGCACCACGCCATCGTAACTGCCTGGTCCACGGCGCGGGATGTTTTGCGGAAAAATAGACCAGCTGCCGAAAAACATATCGCTGAAATGGTGGAACAGCGTATCGAAAATATTGCGGTCAAGACGGGTGACGTCCAGCACCTCCTTGATGTTGCGGAAGCCCAGCGGGTAGGTGCGGTCCCGCAGTTCGATAATCGCTTTGGCGGCATCTTGACTCAATATCTTTTTTCGTTTCGCCATCAGTTCTTCCGGGTTGTCTTCATGCATGAGATTCCCCTCGTCGTGCACGGCGGTCATTTTTTCGTACATCAGGTCCTCCGGCTGCACGGCTTCATTGATGAAGTTGAGGATTCTCCGGTGTATCGCGGGGTTCAACTTCAGTACTTCGCGATCCTCGCGGGAGGGCGTTTTGGATCTCGTCAGTGTTGCTTCTTCAGTGTTCATTTCCTCTCTCCTTCTCAGTTGGGGGTTGCTATCCACGACCCGCTGCCACGGCAACCCATCCGGCAACAGAATGACCCGGATATCGCTGCTTAAATGATTTGTATGATCCCGGCCATGAACGCACCGTGTATTCCGCACTGGTAATTGATATGGCCGCCCGCCGAGCCGTTGATGACCACCGAGCGTAGCGAACCGGACGGGACGGGATCCCCCGGACCGCCGCCGTTGTTGAGGCTGATGGGATTGGCGTTCACGTTAGAAACGGTCATTACCGTGTGGTTGGCCTCCTGGAAGTCAAACTGCACGGTGGTACCGGCGGCGACGGCCAGTACGTTGGGTGTGAACTGGGTGTTCTTCACCACGATCGTATTCGCCGCGAGGGTTTCGGTGTGGCACGGCTCGCCGCTGGGCAGCCCGAAGAACAATTCGCCACCGCGCACCACGAGCAGCGAGCCCATCATGCCATCCATCATGTGGTTGAGGACGTGGCAATGCATGTGCCACTCCCCCACGGCGGGGGCAACGGGGGGGCGCAACGAGCCCATGAAGGAACCCTGGTTGATGGTAAAACTAAAGGAGTTGGCCGGCCCAAAGGTGCGCGTGTCCTCGAACTGTGAGACCGCCTTGTTTTGCACGCTGCCTTGGATCGCGATGGGGTTGTTGCCATCGGGCCCCGGGATGACCCAACGGTGGCCATGCAGGTGAAAGGTGTGGAAGCCGTCGGAGTTGCCCATGCCGACCACCCCAAAGCGCATCTTGGTGTTCGGCCCGGCCACCACGGTGGGGGTGTTTCCCAAATACTTGCGCCCGTTGATGCACATCATGGCGCCGCCCGCGAGATTGTGGAACAGTTGCAGATACAGCGCCTTGTCCGGTGGCGTGCGGAAGTTCCGGAAGCAGAAACGCCTGAAGAAATTAAGCTCGCGATCAAGCTCCAGGAGTGTGTCCCCACGCTGAACGCTGAGGGCAACCAATGGCGCCTCGTCGTCGTGATCGCAGTGGGTGCAGTCCTCGCAGCGTTCGCATAGCTCGCAGTGCTCGCACACATGCTCGTCCTTGTCGTGCTTGGCGCCTTTGTTTTTGCGCGCGGCGGCGGGGTCGCTGACTTTTCCCTGCGCCATGCCAGCCATGGCGGCCTGGGTATGCAGACCGGCGGAGTGGGCGCCGGCGGTGAGACCGAGTTTGTTGAGATCGTGCGGCAAGACGGCAACATCAAAGGGAAACGGGAAACAATTCCAGCGCAGCGGCGAGCCGTTCACGCTTCCGCCGGGGAGCGGTGGGGCGATCACGTCATCGGCATCGGCGGGGTTGTGAATCACGATGATGCCGATGGCGCCGAGTTGTACGTTATCCATGTCGCAGATCGAGTGATCGTGGTAGAGCCACACCCCGGCTGTCGTCGGCCAGGAAAAGGTGTTCCAGGTATAGGTGTAGGTCCCGCCGGGCGGCACGCGGTCGGCCTTTCTGAAATCGGTCACCCCCACGGCGGCCCACAACGCGGCCTCGGCACCCACCGGCTGCGCCGGATCGGGGGGAGATAAGGGGTAGGCGCCGTCGGAGGTCGGCGCAAACACAAACCCGTGGGGGTGCAGGCTGTGTGCCCGCGTCTTGACGTCCTTGCCGGCGCGCTGATCCATGTTGCGGAAGTGCACGATGACCTGGTCACCCACATTACACTCTATAACCGGGCCCGGGATGGTGCCCATGGTGCCGGTATCCGTGGGATCGGGTTCATTCATATCCCACGGATTGACTTTGCGATCCGCGGGCGCCGCCCAGTTGGCGGTGTAGCGGCGCAGCATCAGCGCATCGATCACGCCACTGCTTTCCCGCAGCGGCTTGTACATCCTGCGCATGCGGCTCACGCCGGTGACGGGGGACTGAAGGAGGACGTCGACCGGGTCGTGTCCCGGCGGACTCTCGCTGTCCTCGACCTCCTTGACGGTCATCCCCGTCATCCGGTCGATATTGTTCGGGCAAACATCCCAGGGGTGATTCTCGATTTGAATCCAGTACTCGATCGTAGCCATGGCTATCATTTCCTCTTATTATGAAGTTGGGTATTTCACCGAGCACAGTGACCCGCAAACAAAAAGAACCGGGGGGTCGATAGGGTAGGAGGATGAACACCCACGCTGGATGGGGCTCGAATGTGTCGGCCTTAAGTTCTTTCCGAGCCTGCCCTGACCCCCTTGGACGCTGTCTCCAGATATAAAAAACAGTACCCGGGCAAGATCGCGCGCGCTGTGAAGAAAATCACAATCTCGGCAAATAACCAGCGGGGGCGGCAACCCTGGCGAGCCAGGGAAAGTTGTCGCGCAGGGTGGATTGTTGCGGGATAACCGGCGGCGGTGCTCATCATTAAACTGCACCAGAATGGATCGCACCGACACCAATCCGCACTACCTCGGTGCGCATTCATGCGCCTCACTGACGCAACTATGCGGATTTTTCCCTGGCACAGTCCGTGCAATGCCCCAGGACAACACCCACACGACGAGGCAAACAAAGGCTGCGGAAGGAACCGCTGATGAAAAAAATCGGTGAATGGATGGCTAGGGTTCCGGCTCCTGTGAGCGTCTGGTCCAAGAGCTATCGACCTCATGTGGCCCTGTGAAATACGGGCGACTGGGGTTACACGGCGGGACAAAAGCCCGGGAGACTCAACAGACATCAAGCCGTTGATTGCTCCCGTGTGTTTATTAACCGTGTCACTGCGTAAGGAGCCACACCATGTCCCGCATTCGTTCTGTCCTGCTGTTCGTATTTCTAGCGCTATTCTCCGTTTCCAGTTACGCCCAAGACAGTTTCAAGGTCTGCTGGTCCATCTACGCCGGCTGGATGCCGTGGGACTACGGCGCCAAATCCGGCATCGTGAAAAAGTGGGCGGACAAATACCACATCAAGATCGACGTGGTGCAGATCAACGACTACGTGGAATCCATCAACCAGTACACCGCCGGTAAATTCGACGGCTGCGCCATGACCAACATGGACGCCCTCACCATCCCCGCCGCCGGCGGCGTGGACTCCACCGCCCTCGTGGTCGGTGACTTCTCCAACGGCAACGACGGCGTGGTGCTCAAGGGCAAGACCTCGCTCAAGGACATCAAGGGCCAGAAGGTCAACCTCGTGCAACTGAGCGTGTCCCACTATCTGCTGGCGCGCGGGTTGTCCAGCGTGGGCATGTCGGAGAAAGACATCACCGTGGTGAATACATCGGACGCGGACATCGTCGCGGTCTATGGTTCGAGAGACGTGACCGCCGCGGTCACTTGGAACCCGCTGCTGAGCGAAATCAAGGCGATGCCCGACAGCCATGAGGTCTTCAACTCCAGCCAGATCCCCGGTGAAATCATCGACCTCATGGTGGTGAACACCGATACCTTGAAGAAAAACCCGGCCCTCGGCAAGGCCCTCACCGGCGCCTGGTACGAGATCATGGCCAGCATGCAGGGCAAGGATGCCAAGGCCGTGGCCGCGCGCACCGACATGGCCAAGGCCTCGGGCACCGACCTCAAGGGCTACGACGCCCAGCTGGCCACCACCAAGATGTTCTATACTGCGGCCAGTGCGGTCACCTTCACCCACAGTCCCAAGCTCAAGGACACGATGAAATACGTGGCGGAATTCAGCTTCGCCCACGGGCTCCTGGGGGACGGCGCGAAGAATGCCGGCGTCATCGGCATCCAGACCCCCGCCGGTGTTTATGGCGATCCAGCCCGGGTTAAACTACGTTTCGATCCGAGTTATATGAAGATGGCGGCGGACGGTAAGTTATAACCACCCTAGTGTCGTCCCTTCCCCCTGAAAGGGGGAAGGTTAGGATGGGGGTGTCATGCCCAATGACCGCCACCAGGAATAATGGGGCGATCATCCCGAGCATGAGGTGGCTATGTAATGGTCGGCGCAGAAACGAAATCGACTCCAGCACCCGTCGAATAACTTGCACCAGGCATCTAAGTCCCTTCCCCCCGAAAGGGGGAAGGTTAGGATGGGGGTGTCATGCCCAATGACCGCGCCAACGTCAACTTACTTGAGACGAAGGGGGCATCACGCTTCGCAGACATTGGGCGGACACGTCCTGCGCCGTTGGAATATTGATCATTGGAATGAGGCGGGGGTTTTATCCAGCACGGTGTAATGTGTGGGCCGTGTACCCCCATCCTAGCCTTCCCCCTGAAAGGGGGAAGGGACTGCACCGATGGTGCCGAATCCAAATCGTAGATCTGCACCACGTCTCCGCACAACGCCACACTAGCGCAGAACCAGACACTCTATGAAACGCTTAATGAACATCACGCCGGACCGGGCGCTCAAGGTGGGGCTGGGTCTGTTGCCCTTCCTGATCCTCCTGTTGTTCTATTTGTGGGCCTCGCATCTGCGTCTCGCGCAAAACCCCGGCGATAAACTCATGCCGTCGTTCGCAAGCTTCGGCGATGCCATCCAGCGCATGGCGTTTACGCCGGATCAGCGCAGCGGCGAGTACCTATTATGGAATGACACCCTGGCGAGCCTGCAGCGCCTGGGACTCGGCATAGGCGTCAGCGCGATCCTCGGCCTCACCTTCGGCCTGCTCACTGGCGCCATTCCGCTGGTGCGCGCCAAGCTGTCGCCCTTCTTCACGATACTCTCCCTGATCCCGCCCATGGCGGTCCTGCCTATCCTGTTTATCGTGTTTGGCCTGGACGAACTCTCCAAGGTGGTGTTGATCGTCATCGGTATTACGCCGTTCATTATCCGTGACCTGCAGGCCAAGACCCTGGAGCTGCCGGTGGAACAACTGATCAAGGCACAAACCCTGGGGGCGAGCACCTGGCTCGTGATACTGCGGGTGATGCTGCCGCAGATCCTGCCGCGGTTGATCGAGGCGTTGCGTTTGTCCCTCGGGCCCGCCTGGCTGTTTCTGATTGCCGCGGAGGCCATCGCCGCGGAGAATGGACTCGGTTACCGCATCTTTCTCATGCGCCGCTATCTCGCCATGGACGTGATCCTGCCGTATGTGGTGTGGATCACCCTGCTCGCCTTTTGTACCGACTGGCTGTTGCGCCGGTTGTCACTGCGCGCCTTCCCCTGGTTTCACAGCCTGTATGGAGATAAATCATGAGCCGCCTGCAGGCGCGCAACCTGTGGAAAAAATATGACGATAACGTCGTGCTGGAGCGCGTCAACGTCAAGGTCGATGACGGTGAGTTCATCACCATCGTCGGCACCTCCGGCTGCGGCAAGACCACGTTCCTGAAGATGTTGCTCGGCACCGAGTCCCCGACCCGCGGGGAGCTGCTGCTCGATGGCGTGCCCATCCCGGACGAACCCGGCGAGGACCGCGGTATCGTCTTCCAAAAGTATTCTGTATTTCCGCATCTCACGGCGCTGCAGAATCTGCTGCTGGCGAAGGAACTCAGCGAGGCACGCCTACTCGGGCATTTGTTCGGCAGTGCGCGCCGGCATGCGCAGGAACAGGCCCTGGCCATGCTCGACCAGGTTGGGCTGGCCGCGGCGCGGGATCAATATCCGCACCAACTCTCCGGCGGCATGCAACAGCGTCTGGCCATCGCCCAGGCCTTGAGCAAACAACCGAAGATACTGCTGCTGGACGAACCCTTCGGCGCGCTCGATCCGGGTATCCGCGCCGACATGCATAAATTGATCCTCGATATCTGGGGAAAAACCGGCATCAATATCTTTATGATCACCCATGACCTCAAGGAAGGTTTCTACCTCGGCACACGCCTGTGGGTGTTCGACAAGGTGCGCCACGACCCCCAGTCACCCAATGCCTACGGTGCTACCATTACTTATGATATTCCAGTGAATCAAACCGACCGCAAGACGCTGAAAGAAATCGACACCCGCCTGAAAAAAGGCCGCAAAGAACAGGCGGCATGAAGGAGCCAACATGAACGACACACCACTGCTGCACACCGATCGCCTCGAAGGCGGTTGTCACTGGTCGCTGCACATGCGCCGCGGCACGGTGTTGCGCCTGATCGACGAAGAAGGCGGCGCCAACGTCGGCATGTTGTTCTACAACCCGTGCTATCCACTGGAGCGTTACAACGCGCCGGACACCCTCAAGTGCCAGCATACGTTTAAGCTCACCCGCGGAAACTGTCTGTACTCCGACATGGGGCGCATATTCTGCTCCATCGTGCAGGACAGCGTGGGCTGGCATGAGACCGTATGCGGCAATACCACTAAAGAGATCGTCGCGCGGAAATGGGGGAAACGCGGCTACCAGGAATACCGCAACGACTGGCAGCAGGACGGTTATACCAGTTTCCTGGTGGAGCTGGCCAAATATGGCATGGGGAAAAAGGACATGGCCGCCAACGTCAACTTCTTCAGCCGCGTCGATGTCGATGCCGACGGCGCATTGCGTTATGCGCAGAACCACAGCCAGGCCGGTGACAGCGTGGAGTTGCGCTTCGAAATGGATACCCTGGTGTTGCTGCACACCTGCCCGCACCCCCTCGACCCGGCGGCGGACTATCCGCGTAAACCTATTCAGTATCAGATTCGCACGGCCGGCGATGTGGCCGGCGATGACTACTGCCTGAACTTCCGACCGGAGAACGGGCGCGGCTTCCGCAACAACGCCCTGTTCCATTTGGGAATGAAGGCATAAGAATGATCAAGGCTAGCGCTTTACAAGCGGAAAATGCCGCGTCGCGCGAGATCGTCGCGGCCGGCGATTATTACATGAAGACCGTTATGCAGGGCCAGACCCTGCGCATCCTCGATCTGCAAGGCAACCAGGCGGCCGACACGCTGTTCTACAACGCCCATGACCCGAGCGAACGTTACAGCGCCATGGACACGATACGCGAGCAGGGCAATGTGTATCTCAGCTATGGCACCCGGCTGCTTTCCAATGAAGGCAACGTGTTGCTGGAGATCGTCGCCGACACCTGCGGCCGCCACGACACCCTCGGCGGCGCCTGCGCCACGGAGAGCAATACCGTGCGTTACGCCCTGGACAAGAAATGCATGCACGCCTGCCGCGACTCGTGGATGCTGGCGGTGGCGGAGAATGAACACTACGGCCTGAGCAAGCGCGACATCACCCACAACATCAACTTCTTCATGAATGTCCCGGTGACACCGGACGGCGGGCTCAGCTTCGAAGACGGACTCTCCGCCCCGGGCAAGTACGTGGAGCTGAAGGCGGCCATGGACGTGATCGTGCTGATCTCCAACTGTCCGCAACTGAACAATCCGTGCAATGGTTACAACCCGACGCCCATTGAGGTGTTGATTTGGGGTTAGTGTCCCGTGCCCGGTCTAAGAAACCATGTTAGGGAAGCCCTGAACTAGTTGTCATTTCGAGCGCAGCGAGAAATCTGGCATTGAGATAGTTCAGCGTCATCCTGGTGTTACTGGATTTCTCCCTTCGGTCGAAATGACAGTGGGG
>JAYUBZ010000072.1:0-8238 GCA_043740595.1 Gammaproteobacteria bacterium | reverse complement strand
GGCGCGAGGCATCCGCGGCCTCACGGGCGGGTCCCGTGCTGGTGCAGGTCGCCCGTCCCGGCTACGCCACGGGGATGCGCTGTGCCGCGACAGATCCGCGATGCGATTGTGCCGCTTGAGCCGCGCCAGCACGTACAGGCCATGGTTGAACAACCGAAGCTGCATACCGACACGCTGCGTGACCGTGTGCGCGCCGTAACGCTTGGGAAAGATATCCAGGTCCGGCCCATCGGCAAGATAGACCCGCCGCTTGCCGATGGGTGCGGGAAAGCGCGCGGTCTGCGGCCGGCTCCAGCCGTAGACATCGCGCCAGCCACCGCGCTCCAATATGGATAGGGGTCTGCCGGCATAGCTGAGCAGGGCGCGTAGCGACGCCGGGCCGCGCACATCGCGATTGCCGATGGAAACCGCCGTATGAATTTCGTCGATGCGGTCGAAGCGATCTTTCAGGCTGTCGATCAGCGCACCCGCCGCCGCGGGTATCGCGCCAGCGCCAGTCACCAGCAGGCTACCCTGGGCGCGCGCCGCCGCATCCAGCAGGGACAAACCGGCGACATACTCGCGCCCATCGGCCACGTCGACGTAGTGCGCGCCCAGCGCTATGCACGCCTCCGGCACGGCATAGCTGCGGCCCTGGAAGGGACCACTGGCATCCACCACGGCGTAGGCACCCTGCAAGGCCAGCGGCAGTGCAACCGACTGCTGACTATCCAGCAACTGGAATCCGGCGCCGATCGAACTGGCAAAGGCCTGGCCGCGCCTGGCATCACGTCCGGCAACCACACAATCGATGGCGGGATCTTTAACCAGCATGGAACATATCTGGCGGCCGAGTACGCCATATCCTCCCACTACCACTATCTTTCTTTTCATGTAACCTTCAGAGTGATCTCATATCGCGGAATGTGCCGCCTATGGCTTTTATAAATTCAGCGTCCCTGTTCTTGTCCGCTAGGCTTAGGTACCATGGTGCACCCTCACAACGATAGCAAACCCCTGCGCGAATAACACCTATGAACGAAGCGGAATTCCATCGACAGGTTAGCCAAATACTGCTGCGCGTTGAGCAGGCGGTGGAAGACTCCGGTGTGGATATCGATTTCGAGAACGCCGGTGACATCCTGACCTTGGAATTCACCAACGGCAGCAAGGTCATCATCAATAAACAGGCGGCGGCCAATCAGATCTGGGTAGCGGCACGCGCCGGCGGTTTCCATTTCAGCTTCGACGCCGGCAAAAAATTATGGCTCAACGACCAGGGCGGTGAGGAGCTGTTCACACAACTCTCGCGCCTGGCCTCGGAGCAGGCGGGCGTCGGCGTCAACCTCGCCTGACCGCCACCCCTCCGACTCGACTGGACGTCGATACCACCTGACCACCGGTGGCCAGCGCCGGACCGCTATCTAAACATAGCGACATAAATAACGCCGCACAATCGGGGCAGTGGTCGTTGTAGGGTGGGCATCGCCCACCGCAACACGCCAGCCGACGCCCCTGATGGTGGGCAATGCCCACCCTACATAACCAGACATGACCTATGTCGCCATGTTTAACTGATCACGAAATACGATGGCCGCCACATCCCGGTAGTGCTCGGCGAAATGCACTTTCAATCCTTTGCGGATGTGTGCCGGTAACTCATCGTAGTCGCGCCGGTTGGCCCCCGGCAGTATCAGCTCGCGGATGCCGGCGCGGCGCGCAGCGATGACTTTCTCGCGGATACCCCCCACCGGCAACACCGTGCCCAAGAGGGTGATCTCACCGGTCATGGCCAGGGGGCGACGGATCTTTTCAGCGCGCGCCAGGGACAGCAGCGTTGTCGCCATGGTGATGCCGGCGCTCGGCCCGTCCTTAGGAGTAGCGCCGGCGGGTACGTGCAGGTGAATGTAGGCCGTCTCGAAAAAATCCTTGGCGCCGTGATAGTCGTCGTTGTGGGACGAGATATAACTGTAGGCGATCTCCGCCGATTCCTTCATCACGTCGCCGAGCTGGCCGGTGAGTTTGAAACCACGGGCCTTCTGATAGACCCGGGCCACCTCCACATCCAGGGTCACGCCACCGAGGGGCGTCCAGGCAAGACCCGTGACCACACCGACGCCCCTCAGGGGTTGTTCCAGCCGGAACAGAGGCTTGCCGAGATAGTCTTCGAGGTTGTTCACGCCCACGCTGATGGGTGGCTTCTTGCCTTGAAGGATGGCCACCACCGCCTTGCGCGCGATGCCGTTGAGCTGCTTCTCAAGATTGCGCACACCGGCCTCGCGCGCATAGCCGTCGATCACTTGGGTCAGCGCGGCCTTGTCGATGCTGAGTTGGGCGCGCGTGAGGCCGGCCTTCTTGATCACCCGGGGCAACAGATGTTTCTGCGCGATCGCCAGCTTCTCGCTGGTGATGTAGCCGCCCAGACGGATCACCTCCATGCGGTCCAGCAGCGGCGCGGGGATGGTATCCAGCTGATTGGCGGTGCAGACGAACAACACCTTGGACAGATCGAAGCGCACATCCAGATAGTGATCGAGGAACTCGACGTTCTGTGCAGGATCGAGCACCTCGAGCAGGGCCGACGCCGGATTGCCTTGATAAGAGGCGCCGATCTTGTCGATTTCATCCAGCATGATGACCGGATTGGCCACGCCGACCTCCTTCATGGCCTGCAGAAACTTGCCCGGCATGGCGCCGATGTAGGTGCGGCGATGGCCTTTGATCTCCGCCTCGTCGCGCATGCCGCCGACGGAGAAGCGATAGAACTTGCGCCCCAGGGCCTCGGCGATGGACTGGCCGATGGAGGTCTTGCCGACACCCGGCGGTCCGACGAACAGGACGATGGAACCGGACACCTCGCCTTTCATGGCGCCGACCGCGATGAATTCGAGTATCCGGTCCTTGACGTCCTGCAGGCCCGCGTGGTCCCGGTCCAGCACCTTGCGCGCATGCGCCAGGTCGAGCACATCGGTGGAATAATTCCCCCAGGGCAGCTGGGTCAGCCAATCCAGGTAGTTGCGCGTCACCGCGTATTCCGGCGACCCGGTTTCCAGCACCGACATTTTCTGCATCTCGTCGTCGATGCGTCGCTGGGCCGCCACGGGCAGCGTCAGATTCTGCAGGCGCGCGCGAAAAGTATCGATCTCCGCGGTGCGATCGTCCTTGGCGATGCCGAGCTCCTTCTGGATCGCCTTGAGCTGTTCGCGCAGAAAATACTCACGCTGCTGGCTGCTGACTTTCTCCTCCACCTTCTGGCGGATGTGCATCTGGGTACGGGCGACCTCCACCTCCTTCTTCAGCAGCACCAACACCTTCTCCAGCCGTTCGAGGATGCGGGTGGTCTCCAATACCTCCTGCAATTCCGCCTTGCTCGCGGTGGTGAGGCTGGCGGCAAAGTCCGCCAGGTGCGATGGCTCATCCGGCCCGAAGCGATTGAGAAAGAATTTCAGTTCTTCGCCGTAGAGTGGATTGAGGGGCAACAGCTCCTTGATGGTGTTGATGACGGCGACCGAGTACGCCTTGACCTCCGAAAGCTGTGCATCACCCGTCTCGGGATGGTATTCGGCGCGCACCGCATAGGGCCGCTCTTGCGACACCCAGTCTTTAATACGAAAGCGCTGCAGGCCCTCCACCAGTATCTGCAGTTTGTCCTCATGCTCCGCCACACGGTGTATGCGGCACGCCGTGCCCATGGTGTAAAAATCCTGCGGCCGCGCCGCTTGCGCATCGTCGGTATGCACCAGCACCAACCCCACCACCTTGTGCGGGGTTTCAGTGGCCGCCTCCACCGTGCGTTGCCACGGCCCTTTGTCCAGCACCAGGGGAATGGCCTGGGCGGGGAAAAATGGGCGATTGGCGATGGGCAGTATGTGCAATATCCCCGGCAACACATCGTTCGAGCGCGCCAGGCTGTAGCCCGTGGCCACTTCGCCCGGCGTGACGATAGATTCGTCGATCTCGGTCATGGGCGGGTTTTCCTCTTTATTGTTCTGAATGGCAAAAACCTATGGGGGCGGCCTGGCCCGGTTCAAGGTATTGCAGCTTGTCGGCTGCCACTACACATCGTCTTGACGTAGGCGTAATCTATTGGCAATGAAACTCCGTACTACCCTGCTCGTCCTCCTGACCACCGCACTTGGCGCCTGCGCCGGCAATGTACCGCGCGCCATCTCCGAGCAGCCAAGCGGGCACATCAGCGTCGCTGAGGCGCGCAAAGACATGGATCACATAAGCGGACAGGACGTACGCTGGGGCGGGAAAATCGCCGGCGTGGAGAATCACGCGACGGAAACCTGGATCGAAATCGTGCAACAGCCCCTGAACCATTTTGGCCGTCCGATCGAGGGCGACTCGAGTGAAGGCCGGTTTATCGCGCGCATCGATGGTTTTCTCGACCCCCACGTCTATACCAAAGATCGCCTGATCACCGTGGCCGGAACACTGGAAAAAACCGTGCAGCGCCCCATCGGCGAATATCAGTACACCTACCCACTGATGCACGCCGTGGTTTACTACATGTGGTCGCCCAACTCCGATTTACCGTCGCATTATTTTTACGATCCGTATTGGTATGACCCCTGGTACCCCTGGGGCTACCGGCCCTATCTGTATTACCCGCACTTCTACCGCTAGTCGCAATGCGACAAACCTGCCTGTGTCTGCTGCTGATGCTGGCGGGCTCGATCAGCGCCTGCGCCAACGAACCGCGCTTTAATCTCAACGACGTGGACAACACGCTGACGTCGGCCAACGCGGTGAACGACATGACTCACGCGCGCGACCATGTGGTGCACTGGGGTGGTTCCATCATCACCACCACCAACCTCAAAGACAGCACGCGTATCGAAGTGCTGGCCTATCCCATGGACAGCAACGGCCTGCCGGATATCTCGACCAAGGCGCAGGGGCGTTTCATCCTGTTACAATCCGGCTATCTCGAAGGCGCCAACTATGCGCCGGGCCGGCTGGTGAGTGTCGTGGGCAAATTGGCGCAGGCACACTCGACCCAGGTCGGCGAAGCGCAGGCGGTCTTTCCTGTGGTGCAGGCGGAACAACTTTATCTGTGGCCGCCCCATTCGCAGCGTTCCAAAATACAGTTTCATTTTGGCCTGGGTGTCGGCATCAGTCGCTGATCCGCTAGACTGCCGTCTATCCCACCACTCAACCGCCCAATGACCCTGCCCGCCGCGACCCGTCGACGACTCATCACCCTGCTTGCCTTCACCACGGTCTATCTCGTGTGGGGATCGAGTTATCTGGCGATACGCGTGGGCGTGCAGGAACTTCCACCGGCTTTGTTCGCCGGCAGCCGGTTTATCCTGGCCGGGGTCTTGCTCGGCACTTACGCACGCTTCACCGGCCAGGCGTTCCCGGCCAGCCGGCGTGAATGGCAAACCATCATCGTCGTGGGGGTGCTGCTCTTGCTGGGGGGTAACGGCTTGGTGGTGTGGGGCGAGCAGTGGGTGCCTTCCGGTCTGGCGGCGCTGATCGTGGCGAGCGCCGCCCTGTGGATCGCCTACTTCGGCACCCTCGGACCCCAGGGGGAGGCCTTGGCGCCGCGCTCAGTGGTTGGCTTGATCGTCGGCTTTGCCGGGGTCGCGGTGTTGGTCGCACCTCACGGCACATCATTTTCCTGGACACAACTACGCGGCGAACTGGCGGTGGCCATCGCCGCCATGTTATGGGCGGCCGGCACGATTTACGCGCGTCGACGCAAGCCCAGCACGCCGGCGCTCATGTCGGCGGCCATGCAGATGTTCAGCGGCGGGGTATTACTGTGCGCGTTGGGGTGGAGTAGTGGAGAATCGGCGCGCTGGGTGTGGACCACCCACGGCGTGCTATCCCTCGCGTATCTGACGCTGTTCGCTTCATGCCTGGCCTACAGCGCCTATGTCTGGCTGATGCACGCGGTCAGTCCTGCGCAACTCGGCACCTATGCCTACGTCAATCCGCTCATCGCGGTGCTCATGGGAAACTGGCTGCTGGCGGAAACGCTGAGTCAGCGGGAAGTGGTTGGCATGCTTATTATCCTGTCGGGGGTGGTCCTGGTCTCCACGGGGCGGCGGCGCAATAAGCCCGCACCCACGCCGGAAATCCCCGACTAGGGAAAGCAGGCTTGCACAAAAATAGCCATGCTAGGGAAAGCAGGCTTGCACAAAAATAGCCATGCTAGCTGGTGGAGCGGGGACGCACCTTGGCGGCGCATTCCTTGGCGCGCTTGCGCGCAATCTCGATGTTATCGGCGGCGGCCAGGGCCACGCCCATGCGCCGCCGCTGATAAGCCACCGGCTTGCCGAACAGACGCAGGCTGGTTTCCGGGACACGCAGCGCCTCGTCCACGCCTTCATACACCACGGCGTCCGCGTCCACCCCAGCATAAATCACGGCGCTCGCGCCGGCACGGCGCATGCGCGTGCCCACCGGCAGGCCGAGGATGGCGCGCAGGTGCAACTCGAATTCATTCTGCGCCTGGGTGATCATGGTCACCATACCGGTATCGTGCGGTCGTGGACTGACCTCGGAAAACCAGATGTCGTCGCCTTTGACAAACAGCTCGACGCCAAACAGGCCGCGCCCGCCCAGGGCATTGGTGACCCGTTCAGCGATGTCCTTCGACTTGGCCAGGGCCCTCTCCCCCATGGGGTGCGGCTGCCAGCTCTCCACATAATCGCCGCGCTCCTGGCGATGGCCGATGGGATCACAGAAATTCGTTTCGATTTTGCCGTCTTCGCCGAGGGAGCGTACCGTCAACAGGGTGATCTCGTATTCAAAGTCGATCACCCCCTCGACGATGACGCGTGTGCCGGAGACGCGCGCGCCGCTGCCCGCATAGTCCCAGGCGGCCCGCAGGCCTTCCGGGCCGTCGACGCGGGACTGACCCTTGCCCGAAGACGACATCACCGGCTTGATGATGCACGGATAGCCGATGCCGCCATCGATCGCGCTCTGCAATTCCTCGTAGCGGGAGGCAAAGGCGTAAGGCGAGGTGGCCAGTCCCAGCTCCTCGGCGGCCAGGCGGCGGATGCCTTCACGGTTCATGGTGAGGCGCGCCGCCCGCGCCGTGGGGATCACCTCGGCCAGCCCTGCGGATTCGATGGCCACCAGCACATCCGTGGCGATGGCCTCGATCTCGGGCACGATGTAGCGCGGACGCTCCAGCTCCACCAGCCGGCGCAACGCCGTGGCATCGGTCATGTCGATCACGTGGGCGCGGTGCGCCACCTGATGGGCCGGCGCGTTGGCGTAACGATCCACCGCGATCACCTCGACGCCGAGTCGTTGCGCCGCGATGGCCACTTCTTTACCGAGTTCACCACTGCCCAGCAGCATGATGCGCAGGGCGCCGGGGCTCAGCGGGGTTCCTAGGACGACCATGGACTCAATCTCCCGGCAGTGGACAGCGTGGCTAGCGGATCGCTATCGTCTCGCAGGCCGCGCGCCGGCCTATCAGCCACGCCGCTTCTTCTTTTTCAGTTGCGTGACTTCCTGTTTCAGCTTGTCCCGCTCCACCTGGACCTTCGCCAGCTTGGACGCCTGCGCATCGATGGTGGCCTGGGCCTGCTTCAGCTTGTCCTGAGCCACGTCGGCGATGTTGCGCAATTCGGTGGCGGCAGCGTCCTTTTCCGCCAGTTCGCTGTTGGCCTTAACCAGCCGCTGTTCCAGTCCCGCCACTTTCTGCTGCAGTTCCTCGCGCTCTTTCGCACCGCAGCCGACAAGACCGACCGCCAGAAACGCGGCTATCACCGCTACATAAAACTGACGCTTCATTACCCTGCCTCCTCTTTTATTTAAATGTTCGCACCACTGAGCCACTGACGCGAGGCATCATACTTGCCAGTGGAAGGAAATCAAAGCCTTCACCACGAAGCCTGGGCGCGAGGCGTCAGGCAGGAGTCACCCTAGGGGGACGAACCGACGTCTGCGTGGTTGGTCTATTATTAACTAAGTAGGACAGTTGAGCATGGATATTGCATGAAAGTAGAACAGTAGAACACGCGACGGGGGCTTACCCGACCTAACCGGGTGAGCTCGAGACGCCGCACCTCAACCGATGCCCCGGACTGGAGGTTTTGCGATGCTTGTTCCAGGTCTTTATCAGTTTTTTCGCCGCCAGCTGCAGCACGGCTTTGTCGAGCAAGGCCTGACGGAACCCGCCACCGTGGATTATGTCAGTGACGTATTGACGCGCTTCACCCATACCCGCGCATTCTATTTGATCCAAAACGCCGAGGGTGCACCAATAGAGACCATCGCCGGCCT
>JAYUBZ010000071.1:0-5779 GCA_043740595.1 Gammaproteobacteria bacterium | reverse complement strand
CCATCGATATGGACACACGCGAGGTAACGCTTTCGGGGCAAGCCGTCACCCTCACCGCGCGGGAATTTGACCTGCTGGCGTATTTCGCCGCACATCCGGGACGCGTCTACACGCGCGCGCAATTGCTCGACGCCGTGTGGGGCCATGCCCACGATGGCTACGAACACACCGTCAACTCCCACATCAACCGCCTGCGCGCCAAGATCGAAAGCAACCCCGCCAAGCCGGACTATGTGCGTACGGTATGGGGCGTCGGCTATAAGTTCGCCGACGGCAACGATTCATGACTATCCGGCGGCGGCTGTATACCAAACTGGCGGCGGTACTTTTGGGATTGTTCCTGCTGGTGGGGCTGTTGTTCCTGGGGATAGCCGGCGTATCCATGGACATGTATCAGCGCGAGGTGACGCAGAAACTCAATCGCAACCTGGCCGCGCACATCGCCGCCGAGGCGCCTCTGCTGCGCGCCGGGCGCGTTAACCGACCGGCCCTCGAGGTGTTGTTCCATCAGCTCATGGCGGTGAACCCGGCCATCGAAGTCTACCTACTCGATCCGAATGGCCGTGTGCTCGCCTATTCGGCGCCCCCTGGAAAGGTGCGACGCACTTCAGTCGTTCTCACGCCCATCCGCCATTACCTCAGCGGGACACACGCACTGCCGATTTTTGGCGACGACCCCCGCCAGGTAGCAGGACACAAGATATTTTCCGCCGCACGCGTTCCGGATAGGGGTCCACTCGAGGGCTATGTGTATGTCATTCTGGGTGGTGAGGACTACGACAGTTTGCTGTCGCTGCTGCAGGGCAGCTTCATCGTCAAGCTCGGTTTGGCGGCGTTCGCCGCCGGCCTGGTGTTCGTCCTGTTCACCGGCCTCACCCTGTTCGCTGCCCTCACGCGCCGGCTGCGCCGGCTGACCACTACCTTGGAGCAGTTCCGCGCCAGCGATTTCACCGATGTCCAACCCTTCACCCAGGGCGGTGCAGAGGGCGATGAGATCGACCACCTGGGCTACAGCTTCGACATCATGGCAACACGTATCCGCCAGCAAGTGCAGGGATTACAAGACGGCGACCGGCTGCGACGAGAATTGGTGGCCAATGTGTCGCACGATCTGCGCACACCGTTGGCGGCGGTACAGGGTTATGTGGAAACGCTGTTGCTTCAGCATGAGCGGCTGGACCCGGCGGAGCGGCGGCGTTATCTCGAGATCGCGGGCAAACACGCCGCCCGTCTCAGCCATCTGGTGGGCGAACTGTTCGAGCTGGCCAAGCTCGATGCCAATCAGATCAAACCCCACTGCGAACGCTTCCCCATCGCCGAACTCATGCAGGACGTGGCACAGACCTTCCGGTTGGCGGCAGAGGGTCGGCAGGTGCAGCTCGAGGTGGCACTGCCGGAAGATCCGCCCCAGGTCAGCGCCGACATCGGGTTAATGGCGCGCGTGTTCGGTAACCTCATCGAGAATGCATTGCGCTACACCCCGGCGGGCGGGCGCGTGCTTCTTTCCCTCACCACGGAAAAAACAGCGGTGGCCATACGCCTGTCGGATACCGGTTGTGGCATTGCGCCGGACGACCTGCCACATGTGTTCGAACGCTTCTACCGCGCGCGCCAGGACCCAACGCAGCACTCCAGCGGCGGTGGGCTGGGACTGGCCATCGCGCAGCGCATCCTCGAACTGCACGGCAGTCGCATCCAGGTCGACAGCACCCTTAAGCTCGGCACCACCTTCGCCTTCCTGCTGCCACTCAGCGCCTGAGCCGCACCCCTGCGTGTGGCGCGTGCTTGCCGGGTGGTTACGCATTTACCTTAATTAACGGACCGCACGCCGCACCGCCGGCCCAGCAGTGCCCGATGGGCATTGTGGCGGCTACCGGGTTAGAATGTGTACATGCCCACCTTCTCTCCTTTCTCGTTACGCTTCGGCCCGACCCCGCATGCGTGATTCCGACGTGCTGTCGCGTTTCGTGTTCGAACATGCGCCGGTGCGTGGTGAGATCGTGCACCTCGACGCCAGCTTTCGCGCCATCCTTGAACGCCGCGTCTACCCGGAACCCGTCCGCACGATACTGGGGGAGTTCATGGCCGCGGCGGCACTGCTGGCGGCCACCCTCAAGTTCGAGGGCCGCCTGATATTGCAGATCCAGGGCGGCGGACCCCTGACCCTGTTGGTGGTGGAGTGCACCAGCGATCACACGCTGCGCGCCGTGGCTCACTGGCAGGGTGAGGTTGGACCATCCCTCGAACAATCGGTGGGGGATGGACGTTTGGTGATCACGGTGGAACCGCGCAAGGGCGAAGAGCGCTACCAGGGCATCGTGAATCTGGCGGGCGCCACCGTGGCCGAGGCGGTGGAACGCTACTACGCCCAGTCGGAACAAGTGGAGACGCGGGTGTGGCTGGCCTGTGACGACACCCGCGCCGCGGGTCTGCTGCTGCAGCGCCTGCCGGGCGCCAGCGAGGACGCGGATCTCTGGCCACGGGCTATCGAGCTCACGTCCACACTCACTCACTCGGAACTGCTCACGCTACCGCCGGCGGAGGTCCTGCGGCGCCTGTATCATGAGGAGGATATACGCCTGTTCAGTCCTGCAGTGCTGAGTTTTCGTTGTTCCTGTTCCCGTGAACGGGTGGAAGCGGTGCTACACATGCTGGGACGTGAGGACATCAACAACCTGCTGGCGGAACAGGGCAGCGTCAGCGTCGATTGCGAGTTTTGCGGTAAGCACTACGCCTTCGACGCGGTCGATGTGGAACAGGTGTTTGTAACGAGCCCGGTCAGCAGTGCGCCGGCGCAGAAACACTGAGCATAGCCACACCTGTTGCGTTCTGATCGGATGATGTGCCCGCCCGTGGCCCAACCCCAACCCCGGACTGCGACCAAAGACACGGGTAAAATGGAGATTAAATGCAATAATTTCTGTTTTTTCCATCCCCCCGATTCCACGACGACCCCGTTGCACGATAATATTCACGGATGCCAATAACCCGGCCGGCCTTAATAACCACGATGCCACTGTTCACTGAATCCGATCTCAAGCGCGAATTTTCCGCGGCCTATCTGGCGCGCGGACGCGACTACCAGGCACGCGGGCAGGTGATGGAACTGGCGGTGGACCCCGACGACGGCCTGATCACGGCCAAAATACGCGGCAGCGGTAAACAACCCTATCGGGCCAGCATCGCCATCCATAGCGCGCGCGCCGGACGCGCGCGCATCGAGGGCGATTGCACCTGCCCGGTGGGTTTCAATTGTAAACACGTGGTCGCCGCACTGCTGGAGACCCTCGCCCTCGACAAAGTGAATACGGCCCCAGTCAAGACGGTAAAGACGAAAAAGCCCGCGCCGTCCATGGAAGACCCGGCGCTGCGCACCTGGCTGGATCGACTTGCGCAGCGCACTGCCGCGCCACGCGAAGCGGTGCCCACGCCCGACGCCGGCGAGCGACTGATCTATCTCCTGCGCCTCGACCATCGCCTGCATCTGGCCTGTGCATGGGTCGACATCCAACTCGTGCGCCTTCTTAAGGCCGGCGGTTATGGCAAGACGCAGTCGTTCAGCGGCGGGCTGCAAAGCACCGCGCGCTGCGTCACCGACGCCGATCGCGCTATCTTTCGTTGGCTCGAAGTACTGCGGCAGGAGGTGCTGGTGGGTGGTGGCTTCGGTAGTTATCCCCTAGGTGGCACCGAGGGGTCGCGCGTGCTGGCGATGCTGCTCGCCACCGGACGCTGCCACTGGCTGAACAAAAGTCACCCTCCGCTGACGCTGGGTGCGCCGCGCCACGGCGTGCCGGGCTGGCATGTGGAGGACGACGGCCGCCAGCGCATCGAATGCCGCGAGGCCGGGAATGTCGATGCGGTGCTGCCGCTGATGCCGCCCTGGTACGTGGACGCCGCCCAGGCGCACTGCGGCCCCCTCGACACCGGCCTGCCCGAGGCACTGGCCGCGGAGCTGTTCGCCGCACCGTCGCTGGCACCGGACCAGGCGCCGGCGGCGCGCGCGGCATTGTCCCGCTACTTCGCGAGTGACGCGCCGGCGCTGCCACGGGTTTTCGCCAAGACGCGCGCGCAGCGCATCGCGCCGGTCCCGCATCTACGCCTGCTGCACCAGTCGTTGGCGCTGCGGGCGGAACAGCAATGGCGCCTCGGCGTGAACCGACTTGGCACGGAGCTGGCGCGACCGCACTTCGACTATGACGGCGTCGTTGTGACCCCGGGTGATCCGCGGCAGGAATTCCTGCGCGTTGCCGGCGATAAACTCGCGCGCATCGCGCGCAACCTCCCAGCCGAGAAACGCGCGCTGGCGACGCTGGATGAATGGGGTTTTGTGCCGCTGCGCGAGGTGGATTTGTTCGACAATCCGCCCAAAGAGTGCGCGCACGACTGGTGGCTGATGGACGAGGATCGTGGGCATGCGCTGCTCGACTTCAGCCTGAATGGCGTCGCGCAATTGCGCGCCGCCGGCTGGCAGGTCGCGGTCGACGCCGATTATCCCTACCGCATCGCTGATGCCGAGGCCGACTGGTACGCCGACATCGAGGAGGACGCCACGTCGGACTGGTTCGGGGTGGCCCTTGGCATCAGCGTGGATGGCGAGCGCGTGAACCTGCTGCCGCTGCTGCTCGACTGGCTGCGCGAGGCCAAGCTCGCGCGCGAGGACATCGATGCGCTAGCCGACGCGGATCGCGTTCTGGCGCGGCTGCCGGACGGCCGGCTGCTGCCCATACCCATGGCGCGCGTACGCAGCGTGCTGGCGACGCTCACGGAACTCTACGGCGACAACCCCCTCGACAGCCGCGGGCGCCTCACCCTGGCGCGCGCCCAGGCCGGGCAGTTGACCAATCTCGAATCCGCCCTCGGCGCGCCCCTCGCCTGGTCCGGTGGCGAGCGGCTGCGCGAACTCGGGGCAAGGCTGCGCGACTTCCAGGGCATCCGCCCGGTGCAACCGCCCGCGGGTCTCCAGGCGGAACTGCGCGCCTATCAGCGCGAGGGGCTCAACTGGCTGCAATTCCTGCGCGAATACGAACTGGGCGGTGTACTGGCCGACGACATGGGGCTGGGCAAGACCGTGCAGGCGCTGGCGCACCTGGCGATAGAAAAGGAAACCGGCCGCCTCGACCGGCCGGCGCTGGTGATCGCACCCACCAGCCTCATGCACAACTGGCGGCGCGAGGCGCAACGCTTCACGCCGCAACTGCGCACACTCACGCTGCACGGTAGTACGCGTCACCAGGATTTTGGTCGGCTGGCCGAACACGATGTGATCTTCACCACCTACCCGCTGCTGCCGCGGGATGCCGAGGCCTTGCTGGCCCAGGACTATCACATCGTCATCCTCGACGAGGCGCAGGCCATCAAGAACCCGAAGGCCAAAGCGGCGGAGGTGGTGCGACAACTCAAGACGCGCCACCGTTTGTGTCTCACCGGCACACCGATGGAAAATCATCTGGGCGAGCTGTGGTCGCTATTTCATTTTCTCATGCCCGGGCTGCTCGGCGACGAACGCCGCTTCCGCCAGCTGTTCCGCACACCCATCGAGAAACACGCCGATCACGGACGCCGCCAGGCACTGGCGCGGCGGCTGGCACCGTTTCTCCTGCGGCGCACCAAGGAACAGGTGGCGACGGAACTCCCGCCCAAGATCGAGATGGTGCGCAGCGTAGAGTTGGAGGGCGCACAGCGCGATCTCTACGAAAGCATCCGCCTGGCGCTGCACGACAAGGTGCGCAGCGAAATCCAGAAGAAGGGCCTCGCCCGCAGCCAGATCGTGATCCTGGAC
>JAYUBZ010000070.1:0-2124 GCA_043740595.1 Gammaproteobacteria bacterium | reverse complement strand
GGTCGACGCGGTTGTCGATATCGATTCGACCGATAGGCTGGTCCCGGTTCTTATTACAGAATGCCAGAAGGCCCCCAAGCATTCTTTCTGGCAGACCATCAAGAAACACTTTTGATAAAAAGTGATAACCCGACTCAGATCTGATGCCCTGAGTCGGGTTGTTCAGTGAACACCATCAATGCCAGGAGCAGGCCATGAAAAAATCAGCGTTAATGGGAATCGCTATTTCGACGAGCCTTGCAATACTCAGCGGCTGTGCCACCACCGGCATGGGCAGCGGCGAAATGACCCCAAAGGGAAAACCGACCGAGCCCGTGCTGTTCAGCTGGAAGAGCAGCGATGGCGGCAACAGCGGCAGCATGGTTGCCAATCTGCCTGACGCCACCTATACCGGACGCTTCTTCCAGATCACCCGGCAAACCGCGCGCGAAACACTGGGGCCCATGTGGGACGGTTGGAACGAAGGCTGGTCCGACTGGCCGTACTGGACCCAGCCCTGGCCTTCTGACTATAACGTAACTCAATTCATCACCAACTATAGCGGCAAGGTTGTCGCCAATCTTCATGCCAGCAAAGGTCAATACATGCGTTGTCGCTTTCATCTCGCCGAGCCGGCGAGCGGCATGTCGGGTGGTGGCCAGGGAGAGTGTCAGATCTCGGGTGGCCGCGTCATCAATGCTGAATTCGGACGCAACTGAATCAAGTCTTTCACTGTGCCGAAAGGATTTTCAGCATGAAAAAACCACGCCCGGGCATTGGAAGCTACGTTCGCTCTGTACGGCGTCGTGTCAGTGGCATGCTAACTTAACCCGTAGCACGCGATGCGGAGTACCCCGTTTCAGGCCGCATCAGGATTTGCAATTCGGCGGCAAACTGCGATAGTGGATAGATGCAAATCGTGCCTGATAAGTATCCCTGTCCCTGCTGCGGGTACCGCGTGTTTCGATATCAGCCGGGTAATCACGAGAAATGTCCGATCTGCCTGTGGGAAGACGACTTGGCGCAATTACGTTTCCCGCACATGCCGGGCAGCGCCAATGGCGTATCCCTCGAACAGGCGCAGCTCAACTACGCCGACTTCGGCAGCGCGGAGCGGCGCCACCGCGGTGAGGGCCGGACGCCGTTCGAGGACGAAACCCGCGAGCGTGACTGGCGCCCGCTTGATTCTGCACACGACAATCCGGAACAACCGCAACGCGACATCGATTACGCTGATTCTTATCCGCTGAGTGATACCACCGTGTTGTATTACTGGCGTCCGAGCTATTGGCGGCGGTTGACGAGTTAGTCACGCAGGTGGGCAGCTATATTTTGCTAGCAACCAAGAAGCAACAAAAATCGCCTATGCGGAAACCCTCAAAGCTTGCCAACCAAAGGCAGTGACTTCGCAGTGAACCCATCCATCATCAGGTGGGTCAAGTAGGCGCCACCTGCAATAAGCAGAGCCCACCGCAGTAATTTATAGCCTGGATCTTCCGGCTGCCACTTGTACACCTTGTACGTCCCGTAGCCGACTAATCCGGCAACTACAAGGCTGTGAAAAAATTGCCGGTGATTCGGATGAATCGCGGGCTCCAGAAGATCGGGTAGAGAACCAAGCCCTGCAGACGCCGCCGCAGACGCCAGTGGCTTCCACGTGGACACTCCATTTTTGGTCTCGCTGTGGCTGTGCGTAAGGTAAGCTGTCAATGCGGCGCCGAGCTGGTGAGCACCTGCATTCATGTCATTTCTCCTTACGAACGCCCTTGAAGGGTTTGCTGTCTGCTTTCTGGTCCATGAACCGACCGGTACCGGTGTTGCGCTTTACCCAGGCGTCGGTTTTGGGATTGTGGGTTTGTGAGCGCCCAGTCACCGCGCCGTTGCGGTGCCCATCGCCTTTGGGAGGATTTGTTGCCATAGTGTTGACCTCATGTTTAGAAAAGAGATTTATGAAGAAGATTGCATATCTGCAACCGTACGGCTATAGTTTACAAAACTACATAAATAAGTAAAGTTTTGTAAACTGGAGAACGGCCTATGATCGGTGAACGCATTCAACAGGCGCGCAAAGCGTCTGGTTTATCGTTGCGTGCGCTGGCGGAAACCGCAGGGGTTACCGCCATGGCGATCTCGAAGTACGAGAAC
>JAYUBZ010000069.1:0-14111 GCA_043740595.1 Gammaproteobacteria bacterium | reverse complement strand
CGCCGCACCCCTTCGATCTCCACCGTCGTGGCGAACGATTCATTGAACGCGGAATCTCCCCGCAGGTACAACACTTGATGCGCCAGCTCGTGAAATATTATCCCCGCCACGTCTACATCACTCCGCCGCAGCACCGGGCTCGGCAACGGGTCGCTGAACCAGCCCAGGGTGGAGTAGGCGGCGACCCCGGCGACATAAACGTCATCGCCGTCGTGCTGCAGCCGGGCGCCGAGGTCTTGCGCATTTTTTTCCGAGAAGTATCCGCGGTAGGCGACGCAGCCGGCCACCAGGAAACACCAGCGCACGGGCTGGAGTGATAGCTCGGGCGTGGCAAGGACACTCCACGTCACATAGGGACGTTGTAGGTCGGCATAGCGTCGGTAGCTGCGATTGTCCGGCAAGCCAAGTTCACGGCTGGCGTAGGCACGCGCCTTGAGGACATAGGCGAGGCGCTTTTTAAGCGCCGGGTCGGAGGTCGGGTCCAGCAGGATGGCATCGATGGCGCGGGTGTGGTGCATCACCCCCAGTTGACCTTCGATGGCCTGGAGGTAATAGCCGGGACCGGTGCAACCGGCGAGCAGCGCGCACACCGGCAGCGCGAGGGTGGCAAAGAACAGGTGTGGGCGACGTGATGGCATGCTTGGTGTTGTCACTATGCCACAGTAAGATGAGCCCATGCAGATCTATCTCGTGGGCGGCGCAGTGCGCGACAAACTCCTCGGCCTCGCGGTCAAGGACCGGGACTATGTGGTGGTGGGCACCACGCCGGAAGACATGGTGGCCCAGGGATACCGCCCGGTGGGCACGGATTTTCCGGTGTTTCTGCATCCCAACACGAAGGAGGAGTATGCCTTGGCGCGCACCGAGCGCAAGACTGGTCGTGGTTATAAGGGATTCACCGTGTACGCCACGCCGGATGTCACCCTGGAAGAGGATCTACGCCGGCGCGATCTCACCATCAATGCCATGGCCGAGGCGGCCGACGGCACGCTGATCGATCCGTACGGCGGCGCCGCGGACCTGCGCGAGGGTGTGTTACGTCACGTGTCCGAGGCGTTCAGTGAGGACCCGGTGCGGATATTGCGGGTCGCGCGTTTCAGCGCGCGTTTTGTGAAATGGGGCTTCAAGGTGGCGCACGCCACCAACGCCCTGATGCGGCGCATGGTGGACAACGGCGAAGTCGATGCCCTGGTGGCGGAACGTGTGTGGGTGGAACTGGAGCGTGCCTTGGGCGAAGAGCGCCCGTCGGTATTCTTTAAAGTGTTGCGCGACTGCGGCGCGCTGGAACGCCTGTTCCCGGAAATTGCCGCGCTGTTCGGTGTGCCGCAACCACCCAAGCATCATCCCGAGGTCGACACCGGTGTGCATGTCATGCTGGTGCTGGATGAGGCGGCGCGCCTTTCCAGCGACACGCGCGTACGCTTTGCCGCGCTGTTGCACGATCTGGGCAAGGGCGTTACACCGCCTGCGGACTGGCCCCGGCATATCGGCCACGAGCAGTCGGGCGCGGTACTGGTGAGTGAATTTTGCAAACGCCTGCGTGTACCCAATGACCACCGCGATCTGGCCCTGCTGGTGGCGCGCTATCATGCGCACTGCCATCGCGCGGCGGAGCTGAAACCCGCAACGCTGTTGGATACCCTCGAGGCCCTGGATGCCTTCCGCCGGCCGGAGCGGGTGGAGATGTTCGTACTCGCCTGCATGGCGGACGCGCGTGGTCGCACTGGGCATGAAGACGAACCTTATCCCCAGGCGGACATTTTCCGTCATGCCTTCGATGCCGCACGCCGTGTCGATACCGCCGCAGTAGCACGCCGCGGTGGCCAGGGTCCGGAGATCGGGGAGCATATCCGGCGTGAGCGTATTGCCGCTATTAAAAAACTTAAGGCAATATAACAACCAGCCCGCTGGGTCGGGCATTTTTTAAGCAATGAGGCCGTATGAACTATCTGCCACAAATATTGATCGGGTTCATGTTGATGTATTTGTTGTTTCAGATGTTGCCCCTGTTGCGCGCGCGCCTGCTGCGCGGTAAGCCAGCGCCGGATCTTGCCGGATTGATTGATCCCAGGCTGCTCGGTGAAGAGCGCCTGTTGTTCTATTTCTCCAGCCCGCGTTGTTATATGTGCCGGTCCATGACCCCGATCATCGAGCGCCTGGCGCTGCAGCACGCCAACATTGTAAAAGTGGACGTGTCCGAGTCGATCGAGCTGGCCAGCAAGTTTGGCGTCATGGGCACGCCGACCCTGGTGCTGGTGCGTGACGGCAAGGTCGACCGCATGCTGGTGGGTGCCAAGTCGGAGAAACTTGTGCGTGCGTTGCTGGAGAAGTAACTGCGCGATAGGGTCATGACGTGAATGGCACTGACTCAAATACACCCACCATAACGAAACCCCCTCGTCGCTAAAGCCCCCACCAGTCGCAAGGCCCTGTCCCTTCCCCCTCCTAGGGGGAAGGCTGGGATGGGGGTGCAGCGTTCAATGACAATCGAACTGCTTCAGCGAACCCCCTCGCACACGAGGTTGTCCACGTCACGGCACGGACTGTTGCGTTGCGACCCGCCTGGCGCAGAAACAGATGGTCGGAGCTTGAACAACACCGAAGCGCCGGACATCCAACACCCCCATCCTGACCTTCCCCCTGAAAGGGGGAAGGGAGGTCAGAGATAATGTGTAACGGATACGTTGATACCGTTCTTCTCACAACCGCCCACGCCGATCCTGCAAGGCAAAGCCTGTCATGCTTGTCTCAAGATCGCGCCCGAAGGCCATGACCTTGAACACTTCACCCATCTCCTGCGGCAGCGTCAGTTTTTTTATTTCCTGGGCCAAGACGATCTGCGCACGCGCGTCTGCACCGGCGCTGTGCTCCGCCAGTTGTGTGATGCCATTGGCCAGCAGAAACGCCGCCTGCGAGGTATAGCCGAGCAGCGTCAGCCCGGCCTCGGTGCCGGCCTCCGCCAGGGCGGTAAACTCCACATGACTGGTGATATCCTGCAGGCCCACCAGCGTTAACGGATTGGCGTGGGCGCGATGGCGGTAGTGGCACAGCAGGGTGCCGTCGGTGCGCTGCGCATGGTAATACTCCGCGCGCGGATAGCCGTAGTCGATGAGCAGGATGGCCCCGGCGGCGAGGTGGCCGGCCAGGCTGCGCAGCCAGGCCTCGGCCTGCAGATTGATTTCCGAGGTATAACCGGTTGGCAGGGATGTTGTATCGAGACGGGACAGAACGCGGTTGGCGAGGGCCGCGTCTGCGCTGGCGAGGCGCCAGACAAATTCCTCGCCCTGCCACGCCACACACCACTGCTGTACGCCACCCTGCGCATCGATGCGGAAGCGCTCCACCGGCATGGCGTCGAGCAACTCATTGGCAATGACGATACCGCGCAGGGGTTGCGCCGGCAGGCTGTCCAACCAGTGCACGCGCGCGGCGAGATGTGGCGCTCGCTCGTGCAGTTGGCGCGCCTGCCGCTCACGCAGATCGGCGCTGACTTCGAGGATGTAATAGTGACGCGGCAGCTGTCTGCGGGATTCCAGCGCCAGCAGTAAGTCGGTGGCCAGGGCGCCGCTGCCGGCGCCCACCTCCAGCAGATCCGCCTCCCCCAGTTCCTGCAACAGCGGCAGGCATTGCTGCGCCAGACAGCGGGCGAACAACGTGCCGAGTTCCGGGGCGGTGACAAAATCGCCGGCGGCGCCGAACTTGTGTAGTCCGGCGCTGTAATAACCCAAGCCCGGCGCGTACAGGGCAAGCTGCATGAAGTGCGCGAAGCCAATGTGTCCGCCGGCCGCCATGATTTCCTGTTGGATCAGCCGGTGCAGCGTTTCGCTATGCGCGCGCGCCTCCGTGCCGGGTGCGGGCAGTATCTGGGTGGCGGTCAACGCGTGCGTGAGCGCGGAGCGAAACGGCGGGTGCGGGTCGGTGGTCATGACGGCGGCGGAGGGTTGGCCCGGTGGCTATAAAACGGTATTGTGACACACAGTAGTTGTAGTGCGTCGCCATTAATGGAACCTAAATTTGCGCCGTGTACCCCACCGTCCCCTCTCCCCCAACGGGGGAGAGGGTTAGGGTGAGGGGGAATCTTCGGTCCTGTCCCTCATTCTGTCCTTCTCCCCGAGGGGAGAAGGGACTCTGGGTTTTGAGCGGCGGAATGCGCTGATGGCAAACATAAGTTCCAAACAGAATGGCGCACTACACTAGACGGCGTGTAACCGCACGTGCCAGTGTAATGGCAGTATCCACGAGGAAAACTATGCAGCCCCCTTCATTAAACGGCAAGGTCATTTTTATTACCGGCGGATCGCGCCGCGTGGGTGCTACGGTGTGCCGCCACCTGCATGCCAACGGCATGAATCTGGTGATCCACTATCGCTCCTCGAAGGACGACGCGCTGGCATTACAGACGGAGCTGCAACGCGAGCGGCCGGACTCGGTCGCGTTGTTGCAGGGGGATTTACTCGACTATCGCCATTTGGAAATTCTGGCGCAGGGTGCGGCCCAAGCCTTCGGTCGCTTGGATGTGCTGCTCAACAATGCCTCGAGTTTTTATCCCACCCCCGTGGGCCAGGCGACGGAGCAACAGTGGGACGATCTGTTGGGGACCAATCTGAAGGCGCCGTTCTTTCTCTCCCAGGCGATGGCACCCTATCTCAAGCGCAGTAACGGCTGCATCGTCAACATGGCGGATGTGCACGCGGAGCGACCGCTGAAAAATTATCCCATTTATTGCGCCGCCAAGGCCGGCCTCGTCATGCTCACCAAGTCACTCGCGCGCGAACTCGGACCGGAGGTGCGGGTAAACGCCATCGCCCCCGGCACTATCTTGTGGCCGGAACACGATTTGGACGACGCGATCAAGGCGCAGATACTCGAACGCGTGCCGCAGAAGCGTTCCGGCGAACCCATGGATATCGCGCGCACCGTTCTGTTCCTGATCCGCGATGCACAGTACATCTCCGGTCAGGTGATCGCCGTGGACGGCGGGCGTTCGGTGGTGGCGTGAGCGCATCGATCGCGATCCACCGAAACCCCGCGCAGTGGGCGTTGGCCATCCACCCGCCCGCCACTCGGCAGTAGCGCATGCTTAAGCCCCGTCATCGCGAGGAACGCAGCGACGTGGCCATCGCCTCAACCGCGGCACTGTCTTTAGTTATGTAGGGTGGGCATCGCCCACCGAATGTAACTTCGGTCATGACCAGATGGTGGGCGATGCCCACCCTACAGCTATACAAAATTCCGGCAAGCGTTTAGGCGCTGACCTCTGGCACGCCCACGTTAGCGGCCAAGGCGGAAAAAGCGCCTGCACCGTGATATGCTTAAAGACAAGTTCACCGCAAAGAGAAGACACCCCATGCACACCGCCAAGCAAGACGTCCGCGAGATGCTCGATCACTTGTCGGATGACAGCACTATCGAGGACATCCAGTACCACCTCTACGTCCTTGAGAAGATACGCCGTGGGCGCGACGACATCCGCGACGGCAGACACCTCACCCACGAGCAGGCCAAAGAACGTTTGAGTAAATGGCTCAAGCCCTGATCTGGACGCGCGAGGCGCTCGATGATATCGATCGCATCGCCGGGTACATCAGCCGAGACTCCCGCTACCACGCCCAACAGGTCGTCGAACGCCTGTTCGACCTCGCCGACGAACTGCCCGCGCGCACCCAACTCGGGCGCACCGTGCCGGAACTCGCCGACCCCAACGTGCGCGAACGCTTCCTCTTCAGTTAGCGGTTGATCTACGAACTCACTGATGAGGCGATCCGCGTCCTTGCCGTGATCCACGGCAAGCGCCTGCTCGAATCCGTGGAGCGGTTTAACCCCTGATGCATTTCCGACTCCAATCCACCTTGAAGCCAGCCTGTGACAAGACGCCGGGGGATCCTGAAGCGCAGCCCGTCTCTGAGACTCTCGACAGTTGCGCAAACCAAACCCCGTCATGGCGAGGCGCGACAGCGACGCGGCCATCCCCTCAACCACGGCACCGATGTAGTTATGTAGGGTGGGCACTGCCCACCAGCGGAAGCCTATCGACGCCCCGTGCGGTGGGTCATGCCCGCCCTACAGCGACTATTTTTCATCATCACTCGTTGGCGGTATCGCGGAATAGGGTAGGGTGTATCAGCGAAAAATAATCCCCCAGCCAATTTTCCCGGACCGATGACACGGCCACCACCGCCATCATTTGAACACGCGAGCGAACTCCCGCTTTATAAATAAAGCGGCAGCCAGTCACCGATGATGGGAATCTAAATCTAGAAATTAAGCACAATGTTGGAAAGTTCGATTATTGCGAGCAAAGCATAACGAGAAGCCGCATATGGTACAGCCGCGAAAACCCCGAGGTTGAGTTTAAGTATGCTGAATCGAGCAACAGAATAGATGATATAACGCTAAAGGACTGCAAAGGCCAAAGAGTCTCTTTGTTCAAAGTAATCGACGGAGCATATAAGCCGCTCTTAAATCGATAGCGACAGAAAAGGGGACGGAGTGAACCTGAAGTGGTCTAATGATCCCGGACACCTCGTTAAGGGGATAAAATACCCAATATGAGGTGAATAATGAAAGCAGAAAAGAAAGCACAGAAACCTCAGGAAACCTCAGAAACCTGAAACCTCAGGGTCTGTCCCCTTGAGTCCCATAACCAAATATCCATTCATCCTGCATGTGCAGGGATCAGCTAAGAACCAGATCCACCGGTATCAGCGGTTGTGTCGCGTCGTTGAAACGTCGCCACATGTCGTGGTAGGTGACACCAGTCACGGGGTGACGCTCCCGCGGTGCGATTTCCGCCAATGGCCGCAGGACACAGGCGTATTCATCGATTTCCGAACGCGGCAGTTGGTGTGTCTCATCGTGCCACACCAGATCGCCATACAGCAGGATGTCCATATCCAGGGTACGTGGGCCAAAGCGCACGCCGTTGCGCACCCGGCCAGAGCGTTGTTCAATGCCGGCCAGGACGGCGCCGATCTGCGCCAGCGTGTCTTGCGTATCGAAGCCCGCCACCAGGTTGTAAAAATCATCCCCCTCGAAACCGATGGCGCGCGACTGGTAAACCATCGACAGGGTTAGCGGCGCGTAGTGTGCCGCCAGTTCCTGCACGCCCTCGCGGATGTGTTGGTCTTTCTCAATATTGCTGCCGATGCTGACATAGACCCGTGGCATTCAACGTTTCCCGTCGGGCGCTGCGCTGCGTTCGATGATCACGCCGACATCGGTGGCGCCGCGGATTGCGCCTTTTTTGTTGACCTTGACGCGCACCCATTGCACCTTGAATTCGTCGAGGATCAACTGGGCGACTTTCTCCGTGAGGGTCTCCACCAATTGAAACCGGGCGCCGCCGACGAAGGCGATGACGCTCTTGGCCACGGCCTTGTAATTGAGGGTGTCGTCGATGTGATCGCTGTCGGCGGCGCGGCGCACGTCCACGCCCATGTCGAGATGGATGGTCAGGGTCTGGGTGGTGCGGCGCTCCCAGTCCCAGATACCGATGATGGTGTCCACCTTAAGGTCATGCAGATAAATGATGTCCATACGCGTGTCTCACGAGAAGTATCCGGACTATAACGAATTTTCCCGCTCCCGGCAGCAACGCAGTGGGCCATGCCAGATGAAACGCGCAGACCGGCGGCGATACGACTTGACGTCAGGCCCATTAGCCTTTCCAATAGCGCGCCATGATCGACTATTTATTTCCCCTCGCCGCCTACCTCATCGGCTCGATATCCTCCGCCATCCACGTGAGTCGTCTGATGGGTTTGCAGGACCCGCGCCAGGTCGGCTCCGGCAATCCCGGCGCCACCAATGTCCTGCGTTATGGCGGGAAAAAGGCTGCCATTTTCACCCTGCTGGGGGATATCCTGAAGGGCGTCATCCCGGTGGTGGCGGCGCGTGTCTATGGCGCCAAGTATGGTATCGACCCGATCCTGCTGGCGGCGGTCATGCTCTTGGCGTTTATCGGACATCTGTATCCGGTGTTCCATGGATTCCGCGGCGGCAAGGGCGTGGCCACGGCCTTTGGCGTATTGATGGCGCTCAACGTCTGGGTCGGGCTGGCCCTGGTCGCCACCTGGCTGGTCATGGCGGTGGTGTTCCGCTATTCCTCCGTCGCCGCCGTGGTGGCGGCGGTGAGTGCGCCCTTGTATGTTGGGTGGCTGGTGGGTGTGGGGCCGTTTTTATATGCCACGCTGGTCATGGCGCTGCTGCTCATCTGGCGTCACCGCAGCAATGTACAGAAATTACTAGCGGGCACGGAAGACAAGATCGGACAGGCATAGCGCCGCGTCTATCGACCATCACCACAACCCGGCCAGGCTTGTGCAGGATCGAGTCTGGTTGCAATGTTGCGGCATCGTGGCCGGTGTGACTCTTTATGCTGATATCCCGGGCGCCAGCCTGGTCCCTGAGACAGGCTTATTTGAATCCCAGCTTGCGCCAGAAGATCAATCCTGGGCAGATGCCGGTGACCCCGGCAAAACCAAGGAAAATGGCAGGGACATACAGCAGCCAGTGGGCGCGTTCAAAACCGGTGAGCCAGATTCCGATAAGAATCACTATTGAAACCGTAAGGAACAACATACGTTGTGCTGACATGGGGCCTCCTTAAATATCTCAGGTGGGTGGGTTAACAGGCTTCAGCTAGCTGTCTTCTTTTTCGTGACGAATTTCAGGCGAGTCAGGTGCGCCAGTGCTTTCACTGTGTTGTCTGGTATCTGTCTGGCCAGGGTTTTTTCCAGGGCTGCAATGCCTGTTTCAGCGGCACGCATGCGGTTTTTCCCCTCCGGCGTCAATCGAATAACGATGGAACGCCGGTCCTCCGGATTAGGGGTCACCGCCACCACACCGGCACGGGTCAATTCCTGGATCAAGATGGAGCCGGAGGCTTTGGTGATGCCCAGCGTCGTGCACAGTTGCGATGCCGTAAGGCCCGTGTTTGGCAGTAGCGGTAGCAACAGACGGAATTGAGAGATGCTCATGCCGTGCTCTGCCAGCAGTAGCATGCTCAGCCGGCGTTCCAAGGGGCGCACCGCTTCGAGCACTTTTATGATATTGATCTTGGGCATGCTGATGGAACTCATGGGCGTCCGGCGCAACCGCCCGGGCAGCGCGCTGCCCGGGCGGAATTAGTTAGTTAAATATACTAACTAATTAATACCACGAGTCAAGTAGAGTCAGATCGAGGAGTGGATTTCAGGGTGTAAGCGGCGGCAGCTCATCGATGCGCCAGCGTGGGCGTGCACCGAAGGCCAGGGGTTCGTGCTGACCTGCCTGCAGTCGACAACAGCCCGCATAGGCGATCATGGCGCCGTTGTCCGTACAGAATTCCGCGCGCGGGTAGTACACCCGCGCACCGCGCGCGGCGGTCATCAGGGTGAGCCGCTGGCGCAGGAGTTGGTTGGCGCCGACACCGCCGGCCACCACCAGCCGCGTATGCCCGGTCTGGGCGAGGGCGCGTTCGGTCTTGATGGCCAGGGTGTCGATGGCGGCGTCCTGGAAGGCCAGAGCGATGTCGGCAATGGTCGTGGCATCGAGTGCTTGGCGCTGCGATGCCGTGAGCACCGCCGTTTTCAGGCCGCTGAAACTGAAATCGAGGCCAGGTCGATCGGTCATGGGGCGGGGAAACTGGAAGCGCCCCGCTGTTCCATCCGCCGCCGCACGGGCGATGGCGGGACCGCCGGGATAGCCCAGACCCAGCAGCTTGGCGGTTTTGTCGAAGGCCTCGCCGACGGCGTCGTCCACGGACTCGCCGAGTATTTTGTAGTCACCGATGGCCTGGACATCCGCCAGCAGGGTGTGGCCGCCGGACACCAGCAGGGCCAGAAATGGGAAGGCCGGTGGGTCTGCTTCCAGCATGGGGGCCAGTAAATGGCCTTCCATATGATGGACACCTATTGCCGGGATCTGCCAGGCCAGGGCCAGACTCCGGCCGACGGCCGCACCCACCAGCAGGGCCCCCGCCAGACCCGGCCCAGTGGTGTAGGCGATACCCTGGATTTGGCGGGCCGAGCACTGACTTTCTGCCAGGACCCGCTGAATAAGGGGGAGGAGTTTGCGGATATGGTCGCGGGAGGCCAGTTCCGGCACTACCCCGCCGTATTCCGTGTGCAAAACGGTCTGAGAATAGAGCTTGTGCCCCAAAAGCCCGGCTTCCGAGTCAAAAATGGCGACCCCAGTATCGTCGCAGGAGGTTTCCAGACCTAATACACGCATGCGCGTATTGTGGCGGGTGGGGCTATCCCGGGCAAGGGAAAGGCCCGGGAGGTGTACAAAATCCGGAGAAATCTATAGAATCCGCCGTTTCCCGTTTTCCCAACGGGTCCGATTATCGATCAATCTGTGGAATGAGGTGAAACAAGAATGCCAACAGTTCGCGTGAAAGAGCACGAACCCTTTGAAGTCGCCCTGCGGCGCTTCCGTCGTTCCTGCGAGAAGGCCGGTGTGTTCGCCGAAGTCCGTCGCCGCGAGTTCTACGAAAAGCCGACCACGGTGCGCAAGCGCAAGGCCGCCGCCGCACGTAAGCGCGAGCTGAAGAAGTTGTCCCGCATCTCCGCCCGCGCCACCCGTCTTTATTAAAGTTTATCCCCTCCGTCTTCCGGGCGGTCAGGTCAACGACGGCCGCAGGTGCCCGACATGAGTCTCCCCGACATGAGTCTCAAGGATAAGATCAAAGACGACATGAAGACCGCCATGCGCGCGAAGGACAGCGCGCGCCTGGAGACCATCCGCATGCTCCTCGCCGCCATTCAGCGGCGCGAGGTGGATGAACGCATCACCCTCGATGACACCCAGACCCTGGCGGTCATCGAAAAACTGGTGAAGCAGGGCCAGGAGTCGGTGGAGCAGTTCACTAAAGGTAATCGACCGGAACTGGCGGACAAGGAAAAGCGCGAACTCGCTGTGTACAAGGCCTATCTGCCCGAACCCCTGGCGGCAGATGAAGTCGACAAACTGATTGCCGCGGCCATCGTCGAAACCGGTGCGGCGTCCATCAAGGACATGGGCAAGGTAGTGGCCGGGCTCAAGCCCAAGCTGCAGGGCCGGGCCGATATGGCCAAGGTCAGCGCCAAGGTAAAGGAAATGCTGGCCGCCAAGGGCTAGTGTCTGCTCTTACATATAAGAAGCAACTGTCCTGTGCGAAGCGCGGCGACTTGCCGCGGATCACCAAGCGCTAGCAAGCCCCTGTTGTAAAAATCCCCACTGCAAATTCTGGCGCGATTCCTGCGTCCCTGTTCCGCTTCCGCTCCCTGCTAGAATACCCGCATGGCCGGCCGGATCCCTGAAAAATTTATTGACGAGTTGCTAACACGTGTCGACATCGTGGATGTCATCGACGCGCGCGTGCCCCTGCGCAAGGCCGGCAAGGACTACAAGGCCTGTTGCCCGTTCCACGAAGAAAAAACGCCGTCGTTCACCGTCAGTCAGGACAAGCAGTTCTACCATTGCTTCGGTTGTGGGGTGCACGGCAGCGCCATCGGCTTCCTCATGGAGTACGAGCACATGAGTTTTCCCGAGGCGGTGGAGGATCTCGCCGCCCGCGCCGGGGTAAGCGTCGTGCGGGAACAACAGGGCAGTGCCTACACGCCGAGCATGGCGAAAGACGAATTGGCGATTCTTTCCGACTTGCTGCAGCAGGCCGATCGATACTACCGCCGCCAGCTGCGGGAACATCCCACGGCGCAGTTGGCGGTGGAGTATCTGAAAGGTCGCGGCCTGTCCGGCGCCATCGCCGCGGATTTCGGTCTTGGTTTCGCACCGGAGGGTTGGGACAACCTGCTGCGTGCCATCGGCACCGATGCCTCGACCCAGGAGTCCATGGCGACGGCGGGCCTGGCGGTGAAAAAGGATAATGGCGGTTACTACGACCGTTTTCGCCAGCGCGTCATGTTTCCCATCCACGACTACCGCGGGCGCCTCATCGGATTCGGCGGCCGGGTGGTGGGCAAAGGTGAGCCCAAATATTTGAATTCCCCCGAAACCCCGTTGTTTCACAAGGGACGGGAGTTATACGGCCTGTACCGCGCCCGCGATGCCCTGCGCCGGGAGCGGCGCGCCTTGGTGGTGGAGGGTTATATGGACGTGGTGGCCCTGGCCCAGTTTGGCATTGATTACGCCGTCGCCACCCTGGGTACCGCCACCACCCGGGATCATCTGGAGCGCCTGTTCCGTTTCACCCCCGAGGTAGTGTTTTGTTTCGATGGCGACCGGGCCGGTCGCGAGGCGGCCTGGCGCGCCCTGGAAAACGCTTTGCCGATCTTGCAGGAGGGCCGTCAGGCCAGCTTCCTGTTCCTGCCGGACGGCGAGGACCCGGACTCCCTGATACGCAAAGAGGGGCGCGAAGGGTTTTCCGCCCGGGTTGCCCGAGGCCTGTCCCTGCCGGATTATCTGTTCCAGACCCTCAGTGAGCAGGTGGACTTGAGCCGATTGGATGGCCGGGCGCGGTTGGTGGAGCTTGCCCGCCCCCTGGTCTCCAGTCTGCCCACGGGTATTTTGCGTCAGTTAATGGTGAACCGGTTGGCGGAAATCACCCGTCTCCCCGTGGAAAATCTGTCTGCGCTCATGGCCCCGGCGGAAGGCGCCCACCGTTCGCCGATAGCTCCACCTCGCGGCCCCGTGCGCAGGCCAACGGTGGCTCAGCGTGGCGCCAAGGGGGTGCCCACGTTGATGCAGACGGCGGTCGCGTTACTCCTCTTGCATCCGCACCTGGTCCAGCATGTGCCGGAGGCAGCATTTTTACAGGGTCTATCCCTAAGGGGGGGCGATTTTCTGGTGGATTTAGTGGCTTTGTTGCGCGCCAAGCCGGAACTTAAGACGGGGTTCATTATCGAACATTACCGTGATAGTGAGTACCAACCTCATTTGGCGAGACTGGCGGCTTGGCAGCACCCCATGTTGCAGCAGGATGTTGAGGCAGAGTTTCTGGACTTATTCCAGCAACTCCGGCGTGAATCCAATAAGTTGCAAACGGAAGTGCTGACCCAGAAGGAGCACCTCACCGGGCGCCTGGATGACACGGAAAAGGCACAGTTACGCCAACTTTTGGAGGAGAAAAAGTCGTTGACCCGTATACATTCAGCCGATTGAAATGTTTTGGCCTCGTCGCCATTTGTTATATACTGACCGATTACACTTTTTATCCTTAATCCGAACCTGGTTACCACGCGCAATGGATCAAGAAACCCAACGTCTGCAGCTTAAAAAGCTGATTATTCAAGGCAAAGAGCAAGGCTTTCTCACTTATCGGGATATCAACGATCACCTGCCTGAAGGTGTGCATGACACCGACCAGATCGAGGCGGTGATCAACATGATCAACGATATGGGGATCGAGGTCTACGACCAGGCCCCGGACCCCGACACCCTGCTGCTCAAAACCGAAACCGCCACCAACGATGACGAAGAAGTCGCGGAAGAGGCGGAGCAGGTGCTGGTGTCCGCCGTGGAGAACGAATTCGGCCGCACCACCGACCCGGTGCGCATGTATATGCGCGAAATGGGTACCGTGGAACTGCTCACCCGTCAGGGCGAAATCGAACTGGCCAAGCGTATCGAGGACGGCATCCGCCAGAGCATCGAGGCCATCGCCAGCTGCCCGGCCACCATGACCGAAGTGCTGCGCATGATGGAAATGGTCGAGACCGACCAGATGCGCCTGACCGACCTGGTGGTGGATTTCATCGACCCCAACGCGCCGGACACACCGCCGCCCGAGGTGGTGCGCGTGGATGCCGCCGACGCCAAGGATAAGGACGACGACAGCGACGACGACAGCGACACGGCCGGTACCGCGACCGAAGAGGATACCGGCCCCGATCGCGAGGAGGCCCTGGCGCGCTTTGGCCGCATCCGCAAACTGCAGGGTAGCCTGGCCAAGGCCCTGGAGAAGAAGGGCTTCGGCAGTCCCGAGGTGAACAAGATCCAGGGCAAACTGGCGGAGGAGTTCCTTGAGATCAAGTTTGTCTCCAAGCAGATCAACCGTCTGGTGGAGCAGGTGCGCACCCTGGTGGATCTGGCGCGTGAACAGGAAAAGGTCATCATGGATATCTGTGTTGGCAAGGCACGCCTGCCGCGCAAGTCCTTCATCAAGTCCTTCCCCGGCCACGAGGCGAATC